>JADYXV010000112.1 GCA_020853995.1 Novosphingobium sp. | reverse complement strand
TCGACACGAACGGGTTTGGGGTTTGGCAAAAAGAAAAAGGCCCCGCCTTTCGGCAGGGCCTTTTTCTATTCCAACACAGCGTGACCCGTTAGCGCAGTGATACCACGTTGTCCGAAACGCGCGGATCGCGACGGTCGCCACGGTACTGGCTGGACATCGGTTCGTCGGAGACTTCGTAGACTTCGGTTGCACCAAAGCCGTTGAAGGCGGTTTTCATGGCTGCGCCATAAGCGCCGAGCATGCCGATTTCGATGTAGTCGCCTGCACGGATGTTCGAAGGCAGTTCGAACGGGCCGTCCATGTGGTCCATGTCGTCGCAAGTCGGGCCATAGAAGCTGAAAGGCTCCATTTCGATCTCAACGCCGTCATTCGCGACTTCGTTGCGCAAGACATTCACAGGAAAGCGCCAACCAACGTGTGCGGCATCGAACAAAGCGCCATAAGCACCGTCGTTGATGTACAGTTCGCTGCCGCGACGGCGTTCTACGCGCACGATCATCGAATTGTATTCAGCCGACAGGGCGCGGCCCGGTTCGCACCACAGTTCTGCCGAGTAGGACACTGGCAGAGATTCGTACGTACGATCGATTACGCCGAAGTAATCTTCGAGCGGTGGTGGTTCCATGCCGGGGTAGATCGACGGGAAGCCGCCGCCGACATCGATGATGTCAACGAGGACCGAGGCATCAACGATGGCAGCACGAACACGCTCAAGCGCCTGGACATAGGCGTGAGGGCTCATCGACTGGCTGCCGACGTGGAAGCATACACCGAGCGAGTCAGACACCTGACGGGTCGCCTGAAGCAATTCAGCGGCGTTGGTCAGATCGCAGCCGAACTTGGATGCAAGGCTGAGTTCCGAATATTCCGATGAAACGCGCAGTCGGACGCACAGCGTCAGGTCTTCGGCCTGATCGGTCGCTTCGGTGATCTTTTCCAGTTCGTCGAGCGAATCGAGGCTGAACACACGCACGCCATGATCGTGATAGGCCTCACGAACAGCGCTCGGCGACTTTACCGGATGCATGAAGCACAGCGTGGCTTGTGGCAGCGTTTCGCGCACGAGACGCACTTCGACAATCGAAGCAACGTCATAATGCGTTACGCCTGCATCCCACAGCACACGCAGCAAATCCGGCGAAGGATTGGCCTTTACCGCATAGAGCGACTTGCCCGGAAACTTCTCGACGAAGAAACGGGCTGCGCGCGCAGCAGCATGCGAACGGTTCAGAATGGCGGGTTGGTCAGGCGCGCAAGCGCCAACTACAGCCAATGCGTTAGGATAGATGTGCAACTCAAGGGACCCCCAAACGGAACAGTGAAAGAAGCTGCCTTGCGGTTTGGAAGTCCCCATGGGGCAGCGAGAAGGGGTAAATAGAGGCGTCTGGCTGAACATCAAGTGAAAAACGGACCCCGGCAAACGCGTGTCAAAAAAATGAAACAATTTACGCCAAATCGCCTAAAAATCAGGGATTCTTTACAAAGCGGTGAAACACCCCCGGCATTAAGGGCATGTCCTCATTTTCCGAATCATCACGCTGTCTTTCTACGAAAGCCGGTCGCGGAAGTCCTCATAGGAAAAGCCGCGAACTTTCTGGAGCGCATCGGTTTGACTGTTCCAAAGCCAGATCGATGGCAGGGGCACACCGTTGAACGTGGTGGTCTTGACCATCGAATAGTGCGCCTGATCGAGGAAGGCGAAGCGTGTGCCGGGCTCTGCGCCGTTAGCGAGGCGATAATCGCCGATCACGTCGCCTGCGAGGCATGATGGACCGCCGAGGCGGACCGGTGCTCCGCCCTCGCCCCCAATGTCTCCGGCGTCTTCGTATTCGTCGATGGGCAACTCACCCAACATCGCAGGGCGATAAGGGGCTTCGATCACGTCTGGCATGTGGCAGGTGGCTGAAATGTCGGTAACGGCCAATTGCATGCCGTTCCAGTGCGTCTCAAGCACGGTGCCGACAAGGATGCCTGCGTCAAGCGCGACAGCTTCACCGGGTTCTAGATAAATCTCGCAGCCGGTTTGCGCCTTCACGGCTTTGAGGAAGGCGACGAGATCATCGCCCTGATAATCGGCGCGAGTGATATGGTGGCCGCCGCCGAAGTTCAGCCACTTTAGCTGGCCGAGATATGGCTGGATGCGCGGCAGCAGAGCATCCCATGTGCGCTGGAGCGGTTCGAAGTCCTGTTCGCACAGCGTGTGGAAGTGGATGCCGCTGACGCCTTCGAAATGTTCGGGTGTGAGTTGATCCACAGGGAAGCCGAGGCGCGAATGCGGCGCGCATGGATCATAGCGCGGCACTTCGCCTTCGGCATGGAGCGGATTTACACGCAGGCCGATGTCGAACACATCGCCACGCGCCTTGGCTGCTGCGACTTCGCCCTTGAAGCGGGTGTGCTGGCCGGGTGTGTTGAAGATGACGTGATCGGACAGCCGCAGGATCTCGGGCAGGTCTTCGGGCTTGTAGGCAGCGCAATAGGTGGCGATTTCGCCCTTGTAATGCTCTGCTGCGAGCAGCGATTCCCAAAGGCCGGAACTGCACACGCCATCGAGGTATT
This sequence comes from Novosphingobium sp., assembly GCA_020853995.1. GTDB lineage: Bacteria > Pseudomonadota > Alphaproteobacteria > Sphingomonadales > Sphingomonadaceae > Novosphingobium. The sequence goes on along the minus strand of JADYXV010000112.1, from coordinate 4,362 downwards.
CGCCGATGATCGGCGCGACTTTCCACATGGAAAACGCCTTCATCGCGGCAAGGACCTTGATCCCGGCGCGGTCGCGCACATCGGCGAGCACGGCCAGATTGGCGCGCAATTTGGCTTCGTCCACAACGAAGGCGGGGCTGTCCACACGGCTAAGGTCAAAGTGGGCAAACGCGCCCGGATCGCCGGCTTTGGTTTCCATAATATCTCCCTCTCCCCTTCTGGGAAGAGGGCCGGGGAGCGGGGGCGCTCAACCGGCCCGAATTGGGTATGGGACGCCCCCTCTCCCAACCCTCTCCCCTAAAGGGGCGAGGGCTATTCAATCAAAACGCCAGCGGACCTGCCAGTTCTTTCACCTGCCAGGGCAGGCCGTGCTGGTTGAGCATGTCCATGTAGGGATCGGGGTCGAGTTGTTCGATGTTGAATACGCCGGTGCCGCTCCAGATGCCCTGCACCATCAGTGCTGCGCCGATCATGGCAGGGACGCCTGTGGTGTAGCTTACTGCCTGGTTGCCGGTTTCGGCATAGGCGTCTTCGTGATCGCAGATGTTGTAGATATAGAAGGTCTTTTCCTCGCCATCCTTGAGGCCGGTGGCGATGTCGCCGATGTTGGTCTTGCCCTTGGTGGTGGCACCCAGCGAGGCGGGTTCGGGCAGGACGGCTTTGAGGAACTGGAGCGGGATGATTTCCTTGCCTTCATACATCACCGGATCAATGCGCGTCATGCCGACGTTTTGCAGCACGGTGAGGTGCGTGATGTAGGCATCGCCGAAGGTCATCCAGAAGCGGATGCGTTCGATCTCAGGGATATGATGCGCTAGGCTTTCAAGCTCCTCGTGATACATCAGGTACATGTTCTTGGGGCCGACGGCTTCGAAATCGAAGGTTTCGCGGATGGTCAGCGCGGGCGTTTCGATCCATTCACCGTTCAGCCAGTGGCGTGCAGGCGCCGTCACTTCGCGGATGTTGATTTCCGGATTGAAGTTGGTGGCAAAATGCTGGCCATGATCGCCGCCGTTGCAATCGAGGATGTCGAGCGTGCGGATCGTGTCAAGCTTGTGCTTGCGCAGCCACGTTGCGAACACACTGGTGACGCCGGGATCGAAGCCAGACCCCAGCAACGCCATCAGGCCTGCTTCCTTGAACCGCTCCTGATAGGCCCACTGCCACTTGTATTCGAACTTGGCCTCGTCAATCGGCTCGTAATTGGCGGTGTCCATGTAATTGACGCCAGCGGCAAGGCAGGCATCCATGATGTGCAAGTCCTGATAAGGGAGCGCGAGGTTGACGACCAGGCCGGGCTTTACTTCATTGAGCAGCGCGGTGGTGGCGGCAACATCATCGGCATCGATCTGATAGGTATCGATGGTGACGCCGGTACGCTCTTTCACCGAAGCAGCGATGGCATCGCATTTGCTTTTTGTACGGCTGGCCAGCGCGATTTCGCTGAAGATACCGGCGTTCATCGCCATTTTGTGAACCGCAACCGAGCCGACGCCGCCTGCGCCGATGACAAGAACTTTAGCCATTGTATCTCCAAACCTTCATAGCCGCGCGCTTCGGGCGCGGGCGCATCATAGCGCGCCTTTAGGATATCGGCATGACAAACCCAAGCCCCGCATTTTGGGGCATTGGTGGAAATGCCATGGCGTCCGCATTGTGATAGCGCAAGTTGTCAGACAGCAGTGTTACAACCGCAGCATTGCCACCACACAACCGCAACATAGGACTTCTAAGCGCGGGGTGGGATCAATGAAACCGGGACTTATTATGCTTGAGCGTGCGCGTTCGCATCCGATTACGCGATCAGTTGTCCGCCGGGGGGCGAGCGCGACCAACCGTCTGCTTGACCACGCCTTTGCGTTGGCGTTCCGCGGACTGGTCTATGCCCAGATCTGGGAAGACCCGGACGTGGACATGAAAGCGCTGCAAATCAAGCCGGATAGCCGGATGATCGCCATTGCAAGCGGCGGGTGCAATGTATTGTCGTACCTGACTGCCAATCCTGAAGCGATTACGGCGGTTGATCTGAACACGGCGCACATTGCGCTGAACAAGTTGAAGATCGGTTCGGCGCGCTATTTGCCTGATTATGCACACTTCCGCCGGTTTTTTGCCGAAGCTGATAGTGCTGCAAACATCGCTTCGTACATAACGTACATTGCTCCGTACATGGATGAAACCACGCGGCGCTATTGGGAAGGCCGTGATCTGATCGGGCGGCGGCGCATTCGCAGCTTTTCGAGCAATTTCTACAAGCGCGGCCTTCTAGGCAACTTCATCGGCGTGGCGCATTTGCTGGCGCGGCTTTACCGGATCGATCTGTCGACGATCCTTGATGCCCAGACGGTTGAAGAACAGCGCTTGGTGTTTGAACGCGAGATGTCGCCGGTGTTCGATAAGCGCTTTGTGCGTTGGCTGACCGATCAGCCCGCATCGCTGTTCGGCCTTGGCATTCCGCCAGCACAGTTTGACGCGTTGGCAGGTGATGAGCCGATGGCCGAAGTGCTGCGGCGTCGCTTGGCCAAGCTGGCCTGCGATTTCCCGGTGGGCGACAATTACTTTGCATGGCAGGCGTTTTCGCGCGGCTATGGCCGGGGGGACGAATGTCCACTGCCGCCATACTTGCAGGAGGCGAACTGGGATGTGGTGCGAGACCGCGCCGACCGGATCGATGTGCGCCATGCGAACCTGACCGAGCACTTGACCTCGTTGCCCGATGGATCGCTTGATCGCTATGTCCTGCTGGATGCGCAGGATTGGATGACCGACGTTCAATTGAACGACCTGTGGCGCGAAATCACGCGTACGGCACGGTCAAAATCGCGCGTTCTGTTCCGTACTGCGGCCGAGCCTAGTCTGTTGCCGGGACGCGTTGATGAAGCGGTGCTGTCACGCTGGAAATATGATGAAGCGATATCAGCCGAAAGTACGGCGCAAGATCGATCATCAATCTATGGCGGCGTGCACTTGTACGAGTTGGCCTGATGGCAACGGTTGCCCCCTTGCCCACGCATGATGCGCTGATGGATGCGGTATATCGCAACCAGAAGTACATTTATGACGCCACGCGCAAATGCTATCTGTTCGGGCGCGATGGGCTGATCCGCAATCTGGAAGCCGCGCCGGGGATGAGCGTGCTGGAGATCGGCTGCGGAACGGGGCGCAATCTGGATTGTGCTGCGCAATCCTGGCCCGGTGCGCAATTGCACGGGTTGGACATTTCAGACGAAATGCTTTCGGTGGCCCGCAAACGGATGGGCAATGATTGCGTGCTGTCGCGCGGTGATGCGACCGGTTTTGACGCGGAAGCGCTGTTCGGTCGGGCGACATTTGACCGTGTATTCATATCGTACGCCTTGTCGATGATCCCGCAGTGGGAGCAGGCGATGGATCAGGCCGCGCGCGTGCTGGCGCCGGGCGGATCATTGCATGTGGTTGATTTTGGCGAGTTTGGCGGTCTGCCCCGGCCTGTACGCAGCCTGATGCATGGATGGCTGGAAAAGTTCCACGTGACCCCACGTGAAAACATGGGTTCGGTCGCAGCTAGCATTGCGCAAGACCACGGCCTGACCTTGCGCACATTGCGCGGGCGGTTTGGCTATTACCGGCGGATTTCCCTGCGCAAATAGGCGCAATTCCCTCCCAAAATAAGTTGCGATTGACAATCTAATTTTCGTCTCGCACTCTCCTGTCACGATAGGTGGGAGAGTGATTGATGCAGGGGGCGATATTGATGCCGGCAGCAGTGCTGGTGCTGTGGTCTTTGGTCATGATGTTCTGGATGGCCGGTTCGCGGCTGCCCGCGCTTTCAAAGCTGGGCGGGTTGGGCAATGCCAAGCCCGGTGGACGCGGACAGGATCTTGAAGGCGTCATTCCCGATCACGTCAACTGGAAGGCGCACAACTACGCCCACTTGATGGAGCAGCCGACGCTGTTTTACGCCACGGTGATGATCCTGGCGATTTTGGGTGCAACGCCGCTCGATGTGGGGTTGGCGTGGGGCTATGCAGGGATCCGTATCATCCATTCGGTCTGGCAGTCGACGGTCAATCGGGTTCCGGTGCGTTTCACGCTCTTCCTGCTTTCCTCGATGTGTTTGATCGCGCTGGCCATCCGGGCTTTGGTGGCCACATTCGGACAAAGCTGAAGTTCACAAAACCAATTGGGGAGAGTTGCCATGAATCCAGCAGCAATTTTGCAGCCGGCAGTCGCGCTTATGGCTTGGACAATGGTCATGTGGCTGTGGATGTATGCGACCCGCATTCCGGCGATGAACGCGGCCAAGCTTGATCCGGATTCATTGGCGCAAGACCCGACGCGGACTTTGGATGACATCCTGCCAGCGCAGGTCCAATGGAAAGC
>JADYXV010000111.1 GCA_020853995.1 Novosphingobium sp. | reverse complement strand
TGATCCGGTTGACGCGCAGCGGATGGGATAATGTCGATGGAGCCGCGCGGCCCAGTCTGCAAAAGGTGGAGTACAGGGTTACGCCGACGGCGCTGGTCCGTGCGGGATATCCCTTTCCCGATGGAGCTGCGGCGGAAATGGCAGCAGAAATGCTGCCATTGACCGGTGCACCATCGCTTCGCTTCCGCAGCAAGGACGGCAATTGGCGCGAACGGTGGGAGCCGCAATTGAGCACGGAACTGCCAGTGGCGGTTGAGCTGCTTTTGCCACAAGTCGGCCGCCCGCCATTGCGGATCGTGTCGCTGGTCGGGGTCAATTACCAGTGACGCCCGGCAACCCCAAGGAACGCGGCGCTGCGCTCCTATCCGTACTGTTGTTAGTCGCGGTTATGGCAGTGATCGCTGCAATCATGCTTGACCGGTTGCACCTTGCCACACGGCTTGCCGGAAACGGGCAAGCGATGACACAGGCCCGGCTCTATGCCACCAGCGCCGAAACGCTGGCGATGGCGCGGATCAAGGCGATGGTTGATACTTCGCAAGAGCGCACGGTGGACCGGGGTGGATTGTTGGGCCGTGAATTTCCGCTGCCACTGGCCCGCGGCACGGTCATGGCGCGAGTGGATGATGCGGGAAATTGCTTCAATCTCAATTCGCTGGTTGAGGCTGACGCTCAAGGCGTCTTGAAACTGCGGGTAGCGGGTTTGAACCAGTTACGCGCACTGATGGCGGGCCTCGGCATTTCTCCTGCGGAAAGCGCGATTGCCAGCGATGCCATTGCTGATTGGATCGACAGTGATAACGCGCCTTCGCCCAATGGCGCAGAGGACGAAACCTATCAAGGCGGCACCGTGCCCTATCGTACCGCGGGCCGCCTGATCGGTGACGTGAGCGAGATTCGCGCGGTGCGGGGGATGACGCCGCAATTTTATGAACGCATGCGGCCTTGGCTGTGTGCGCTGCCCGCGGCTGAACTTTCACCGATAAATGTCAATACGTTGCGTCCGGATCAGGCCTTGCTGCTTTCGATGCTGGCACCAACCGTCATCCCGGTTGAGCGTGCGCGCGCTTTGTTAAGCGCACGTCCGGCGCTGGGGTGGGCTGCTGGGGAGGATGCTTTGCGCGGCATTGCCGGTAGTGAAGCGACTGGCGAAGATGGGCTTAGCGGTGTTCCGCAAGGACAGTTGCAGGTGCGCAGCCGCTGGTTCCTGCTAACGCAGACCGTCACGGTCGATTCTGCGGTGGTCGAAGAGCAAGCCTTGATCGACGTTGGCAACAATCCGCCACGCGTGGCTTTCCGCAGTTGGGGTGACCGTTCCAGCCGTTGATGGCGAGATCCCCAGGTTGCGAAATTCGCGCTAAATTTGCGGCGAGCGCAAGATTTTGCTTCCCTTCTGTGCGCCTTTCTGCAAATGGGCCAGCCCGCGCAGCACACATGTTGCGCCGGATGTGTGGCGACCGTAGCTCAGTTGGTTAGAGCGCCGGTTTGTGGTACCGGAGGTCGGGGGTTCGAACCCCCTCGGTCGCCCCATTCTCTCCTTTGAACAGGCAGCATTGAGCATTGCCTTTTAGGGCGTCGGGCAAGCAATGCGCTTGCTCCGGCTGGCGCCAAGTGGCAGAGCATTCAAAACCGGCGGCGGGGGTCGCCGGGAGAAGGATTCGATAGCCCCGCACCCATGCATGCATTTGCAAATCCCGCACGTTTCTTGCGCCTCGCGCGTTGGCTGATGCCGCTTTTGCTGGTGTCGGGCCTTGTCCTGTCTATGGGCGCGGTGCTTTACGGACTGCTTGTCGTCCCGCCTGATCGCCTGATGGGTGAAACGGTCCGGATCCTGTTCATCCACGTTCCAGCCGCTTGGCTAGGCATGGCCGGGTGGTCAACCATCGCGATAGCCAGCCTTGTCGAACTGGTGTGGCGGCATCCTCTGGCAGCGATTGCGGCACGTGCAGCCGCTGTACCGGGCGCAGCATTCACGGCAATCTGCCTTGCTACCGGATCGATCTGGGCGCGGCCTACTTGGGGGACTTGGTGGGTGTGGGACGGGCGATTGACCAGCTTCCTGATCCTGCTGTTCCTATATTTCGGGTACATCGCGCTATCAGGAGCGGCGCAGCGCGATATGGCTTCGGGCGGAGGCGGTAACCGGATTACGGCGATCTTCGGGTTGGTTGGTGCGATCAATATTCCTATCATCAACCGCTCAGTCGTGTGGTGGAACAGCTTGCATCAGCCGCCTTCGATTACCGCCGGAAAATCAGCCATCGATGGCACTTTCCTGTGGCCGCTATTGATTGCAGCGGTGGGGTTCAGTCTGATTTTTGGCGGGGTTGTGCTAGCGCGGATGCGTACACTGCTTGCCGAAATCCAGACCGAGGCGCGCTTGCGTCGCAAGGCGCTCGGATAAGCGCCGGTAATAAAGGGACACGATGCGCGAAGGTCTTGATCAGTGGGATTATGTGATGGCGGCGCTGGCAATTGGCGTGTTTGGCACGCTATTGCTGGTCGGGTTGTCGCTTGTGGCGATGGTCAGGTCTGAGCGTCGGCGTGACAAGGTGCGGGCCAAGTGAGCGAAACCAGAACAGGCGGTATCAAGCCAAAGCATCAGCGGCTGGTGCTGCTGGTGATCGCGCTCGTCGCATTGATCGGAGCGGGGCTGCTCGCGGCATATGCATTGTCCAATCAGGCGAGCTATTTTTACGTTCCCAACGACCTGATGAAAGACCCGCCCGAACAAGGTCGGGCAATCCGCTTGGGCGGCATGGTGGAAAAGGGGTCGCTCAAGACGCGGGCCGATGGCATTACCATCGATTTTCTGGTTGGCGATGGCAAGGCCAGCGTTCCTGTTCGGTTCACAGGAATCACGCCGGACCTGTTCGTTGAAGGTTCGGGCGTCGTGGCAGAAGGCCGGATGGATGGACAAACTTTTGTCGCTGATAATCTCCTGGCCAAGCATGATGAAAATTATGTGCCCCGTCAGATGGGCGATATGACCGAGGCGCAAGCCAAAGCGGTGGTGGCAGAGACAAAATGATTGCTGAACTTGGTCTCGCCGTCCTGTGGATGGCCGCCGCTCTTGCCGTCTTGCAGCTTTTCGCAGGCGTGATTGCACTGCGCCCGGGTGGCGCTGCCATGACGGGTCTTGTCCGGCCTCTGGCGATTATGCAGGGCGTGCTGGTTGCCCTATCGTTCACGGCGTTGATTGATCTGTTTCTGGAAACCGATCTGACGGTGAAACTGGTGGCGGCAAACAGCCACTCGATGAAACCGTTTATCTTCAAGCTGGCGGGCACCTGGGGCAATCATGAAGGTTCGATGCTGCTGTGGGTGACGATCATGGCCATGTCGGGCGGGATCGTTGCGCTGGTTGAAAAGCGTCTGCGCGAAGATACACTGATTGCGACATTGGCTGGGCAAGCCTTTGTCAGCATTGGTTTTTATGCTTTCCTGCTGCTGTCTTCGAACCCGTTTGAGCGGCTGCCTGAAGCCGTGCCGGAAGGGGCAGGGCTGAACCCGCTGCTCCAAGACGTCGGCCTGGCGTTTCATCCGCCTACGCTTTACGTCGGCTATGTCGGTCTCTCGGTGGCATTCAGTTTCGCGATTGGTGCGCTGGTTACCCGCGATGTGGGGCCGGCATTTGCCCGTGCCATGCGCCCGTGGGTGCTTGGCGCGTGGATCTTTTTGACCATCGGGATCACGGCTGGGTCTTAATGGGCCTATTACACGCTCGGCTGGGGTGGCTGGTGGTTCTGGGATCCGGTCGAAAATGCTTCGCTGATGCCTTGGCTGGCGGCAACGGCATTGCTCCATTCGGCCTCAGTTCTTGCAAGCCGCAATGCCTTGCGCGCATGGACGGTAATGCTGGGCGTCATCGCGTTTTCGATGTCGATGGTCGGCACGTTCCTTGTGCGTTCGGGTATCCTGACATCGGTTCATGCCTTTGCGGTCGATCCTGAACGCGGCTCGTTCATTCTGGCGCTGCTGGCAATTTACATCGGCGGTGCATTGGCCTTGTTCGGCTTCCGCGCCTCCACGGTTACCGAAGGCGAACGCTTCAGCCTGTTCAGCCGCGAAGGCAGCCTCGTGTTCAACAACGTCATGTTGTGCGGCACGTTGGCTATTGTGCTGCTTGGCACACTTTATCCGCTGATGACCGAAGCTTTTGACGCAAAAGTTTCAGTCGGGCCGCCATACTTCAACCCCGTATCGGCAATCTTCGTCATTCCGATGATGCTGATGATGAGCGTCGGCCCGCTGCTGCGCTGGCGCAAGGATAAGCCGGGGCGGATCACTGCTGTGGTCGCCATTCCTGCTTTGGTGACCGCGCTCGGGTTACTGGCGGTTGTGGTGTTTGCGCCCAATATCCGGATCTTGCCAATTATCGGCATTGCCGTTGGTGCCGGGCTTGCTGTGGGAAGCTGGTTGCCGTTGAAGGGGCGCAATCTGCGCCGCACGCCGCTTTCGGTCTATGGCATGGTCATTGCCCATTTCGGCATCGGGGTGGCGCTTCTGGGCGCGGCCAGCGAAAGCGCGTTTTCGACCGAGCGTCTGGCCGCAATGAATGTCGGCGATACGCAGCAAGTCGGGCCGATTACGGTAAAGTTGATTGCCATTGCGCCGGTGGCCGGTCCAAACTGGACAGCGCTCGACGCGACGGTAACTGCATCTTACAAAGGCGGTGCGCCGGTAACGTTGCACCCGCAGGCGCGTACGTTCTCCTCTCCACCGGGCGAGCGTACCGAATCTGCGTTGCATACACGCTGGAATGGCCAGCTTTATGCTGTGCTTGGCAATGAGGGCGAAGACGGGCGCTGGCAGATGCGGTTCTGGTGGAAGCCGTTTGTGCCGCTGTTGTGGCTGGGCGGGTTGCTGGTCGCATTGGGCGGCATTCTTTCACTCTTTGGCCGTGTGGCGCATGATGTGCGGCGGTTGCGGGCAGAGGATAAGATCGCCTATCGCAAAGCGCGGCTGGAGACGATCAAGTGACCGAGGCGACAGCGAAACGGTCATCTTTGGCCATCTGGTTGCCGCTCGCGTTGTTCGGTGCCTTTTTTGTGCTCGTTATCTGGGGGCTGGTCCGCCCGGCTGACCGTGAAGTGGCCAGCGCTTTTGTGGGCAAGCCATTGCCGCAGTTCGCACTCGATGCCGCTGTGCAAGATCGGCCAGGCCTTTCGACCGCAGACTTCAAAACGGGTAAGCCCAAGCTGCTGAACATTTTTGCAAGTTGGTGCGTGCCATGTGCAGTCGAAGCGCCCCAAATGGACGCTCTGGCCAAGCGTGGGGTCGAAATTCACGGTGTTGCCATACGTGACCGTGGCGAAGATGTGGCGCAGTTTCTGGCAACCAACGGCAACCCGTTTACGCGTATCGGCAAAGATGACGTGTCCGAAGTGCAAGTGGGCATCGGATCATCGGGCGTGCCTGAAACTTTCGTGATCGATGGTAAGGGCGTGATCCGCTATCAGCACATCGGCGAAATCCGACCAGAGGACGTTGACCTGATCCTGCGCAAGCTGGCGGAGGCGGGGCAGTGACAGGTTTTGTGAAGCAGTTTGCAGGTGTCTTGCTTCTCATAATGGTGGCTGTTGCACACCCAGCCACAGCACAAGACCTGCTGCCACCTGCACCTTATGCGTACAAGCAATT
>JADYXV010000110.1 GCA_020853995.1 Novosphingobium sp. | reverse complement strand
GTCTATGCGCTGCACAACTGGCCGGGCCTGCCTGCCGGTATGATCAGCACCCGCCCCGGTGCAATCATGGGCGCTGCGGACAAGTTCCACATCACGCTGACGGGCAAGGGGGGCCACGCCGCCATTCCGCAAGATAGCCCCGATGCCATCCTTGCTGCGGCATCATTGGTGCAACAGTTGAACACCATCGTTTCGCGCGACGTGCCGCCTTATGCCGCCGCTGTCGTGTCGGTCACGCAAATCCACGCAGGCCATTCCCACAACGTGATCCCCGCCGATGTGATGGTGGCGGGCACTGTGCGCACGTTCGATCCGGTGGTGCAGGACCGGATCGAGGCGCGCATGCGGGCGATGCTGAAAGGGATAGAGGCGTCATTCGAGGTGGAAAGCAGGCTGGATTACGACCGCTATTACCCTGCAACCATCAATGATCGCCAAGCCGCCGCCGATGCGCTGGAAGTGGCGGCCACGGTTGGCAAAGCCGAACTGGCGCCTGAACCTGCGCCAACGTCAGAGGACTTTTCGTTCATGCTGCAACAGCGCCCCGGCGCTTATATCTGGCTGGGGCAGGGGACCGCCGATCATGCCGCGCCGCTGCACAATCCGCAGTATGATTTCAACGATACGGTTATGGAAACAGGTGTGCGGCTGCATGTGGCGCTGGCCCGGCACTGGCTTGCATGATTGCGGCAAGCTGCGCTTCAAGGTTTGTGCCTGGCGCGGGAAAACGACCGTCGAGCGCGGATGTACCGATGGTAAAGGCTGCTGCACCGCCTGCGCGAGCGGCTGCGATCTGGTCTGCACAGTCAATGGAACCGGCAACGATCACGGGCTTTCGGGCGGCGGCACATACCGACCTGATCAGGGCAGGTACATCGCCCTGCGCGCGATAGGCCAGAAGATCGAGGCCTGAAACACCCGGATGCCGGCAAAGCGCGACGGCGCTGGCAACGATGCTGTCCGTATCGCCTTCAAGGATGCTGGGGTGGCCGGTGATCCGTCCGGGAAAGGGGTAATAGGCCATACCAGTCCCTGCGATGACCGGCAGGACATCTTCGACATGGGTGCCGCCCAGCAGGAAATCGACGCCAAGATCAACTGCGGCCCGGACCGAGCGCAATTCGCTTTCACGATCAACCGAGACAACTTCGATGTAAGCGCGTGCGCCTGCATCCTTTATCCTGCGGGCAAGCCGGGCAAGGTCATCGAAGGGCAAGCCGATGTCCTTGAAGCCGATATGCCCGACGCCTGCACGCAACGCGGTTTCCAGATGCGTGGCCGCGTCTTCAACCGTGCGATCGTTGCGGGTCAGCATGAAGATGAAATCGAACTGCGACATGGTTCAGCCAGCTTTCAAAATGACGGGACGTGCAGTTTGAGCGCGTAATCGAACGCATATTCGAGGCTCGACGGATCGGCGGTTCCCGTCCCGGCAATGTCAAACGCTGTCCCGTGATCGGGGCTGGTGCGAACAAATGGCAGGCCCAGCGTGACATTGACGCCTTTTTCAAGGCCCATGTATTTTACAGGAATCAGCCCCTGATCGTGATATTGCGCGACGACAACATCGAAGCGCCCTTTGCGGGCCTGCATGAACACGGTGTCGCCGGGCCATGGGCCGGACGCATCGATGCCTTCGGCCTGCGCCGCTGCGATTGCGGGGCCGATGATGCGAATTTCCTCATCGCCGAACAGGCCGCCTTCACCGGCGTGGGGGTTCAATCCAGCCACGGCAATGCGCGGGCTGGTAATGCCCAACGCGCGTGCACCGGCATGGGCAAGGCGCATTGCTGCCATTTGTGCCGGGTAATCAGCCCTGCGGATCGCCTCTGCCAGCGAACAGTGGATTGTCACCAGAACTGTCCGGATTTCATCATTCGCCAGCATCATCGCCACGCGAACGCCGCCGCCTTGATCGACCAGAATTTCGGTATGCCCCGGATAATCATGGCCTGCAGCGGCAAGAGCTTCCTTGTTGATCGGTGCGGTGACAATGCCGCGTACGCTGCCTGCACGCGCCAGCCGGATGGCGGTGGCGATGGCGCTGTATGCAGCCTGGCCGCTGTCGGCAGAAACCGTGCCAACGGGGGGCAGGACCGCCAGATCTGATGATGCCAGAACATCGAGGCCCGCGCCGTCAAGCGCAGCCTGATCAACCGATGATATGGTCCGCACAGCCACATTGGCACCCAGCGCGGCAAAAGCGTGCTGCATGACCAGAGGATCGCCCACCACAATCCAGTGGCGCTGTTCGGGACGGCGCAGGAACATTTTCGCGATGATTTCAGGCCCGATCCCCGAAGGATCGCCCATGGTTACGGCAATTGGCGCGGTTTCGTTGGTCATGAGCTTTGATACCATCATGACGGCCAGGGGATTAGCGATATGAACTGGCGGGTATTGGTGATATGATGTCACCAATGAAACGGTCCGAAATTCCATCGCTTGACGATCTGCGCGCCTTTGAAACCGTTGCCCGTCTTGGATCGATGCGTGCTGCGGCTCAGGAACTGGCCCTCACGCATGGCGCGATCAGCCGCCGCGTGGCCAAACTGGGTGCCGATGTCGGGCTGACACTGCTTGTGCCGCAGGGGCGGGGCATTGCCATCACGCCTGACGGGCAGCGGCTGGCAGAAGTGGCAAGCCGCGCCTTGCAGGACATTTCCGATGTTTTGCGCGATATCCGGACAGCATCGATCCGCACACCGGTAATCCTGTCGTGCGAGCGTTCGCTGGCGACCCGCTGGCTGATCCCCCGACTGTCAGCCTTTCAGGATTGCCACCCTGATATCGAAGTGCATTTGTCCACCGGCGGCGGGGCGTTGGATTTCAGGCGGGAAAACATCACTATCGCCATCAGGCGGCTGGACTTTCCGGTGGAGCCTGACTGGACGATTATCAAACTGATGCCCGAACAAGTCGGTCCGGTGATGCTTCCGGCGATGCGCCAGCGGTTTGATGCGGGCGATTACGTGGCGCTAGGTTCGCGAACGCGCCCGCAAGCGTGGCAGGACTGGCTGGATTTGCACCGCGATGTGCCACGGCCCAAGGCCATCCAGTTGCTGGATCACCACTTCCTGATTGTCGAGGCCGCGCTGGGCGGACTTGGCGTAGCGCTTTCCCCCAAAGCCATCGTCGCTGACGATGCCAGGCTGGATGCGCCGCTCGGCTTCGATGCCGACGGAACCGACTATGGCCTGATTTACCCCCGCGCCACGCCCTTAACGGGAGAGATGTCGGCGCTGATCGACTGGTTAACTACGCTCACCACAAGCTGATCACTCGCTCCGCAGGCCGACGCCGATGCTGGCGCGGGGTTGGTCCATTTCGGTCGAGGCGACAGGATAGGCGCAGTAATCGGCAGCGTAATATGCGCTGGGGCGGTGATTGCCGGACAGGCCCACACCGCCAAAGGGTGCTGCCGAACTTGCCCCGTTGGTTGGCCGGTTCCAATTGATAACGCCTGCGCGGATGTTGGCCCAGAAGCGGTTGTAATCCTGAGGCGTGCCGCCAATCAGCGATGCTGACAGGCCAAAGCGCGTGCTGTTCGCCTCGGCAATCGCTTCGTCAAAATCGTTCACCTTGACCACTTGCAGCAGCGGGCCGAACAATTCCACGTCGGGCCGTTCGGCAACGCCGGTCACGTCGATGATCGCGGGCGAAAGGAACGGCAAGTCATCGCGCAGACGCACCATGTGCTTGATCGGGCGTCCGCCGGACGACAGCAGATAGACGAAGCTTTCGGTCAGGCCGTCGGCGGTGCGATTGTCGATGACCGGGCCCATGAAGGGCGGCGGATCATCAAACGGTGCGCCCACGATGATGCGGTCGGCAAGGCGTTTCACCCCGTCGATCACTTCATCGTAGATCGATTCCTTCACGATCAGGCGACGCGCGGCGGTGCAGCGTTGCCCGGCGCTGGTAAACGCCGATTGTGCGATCAGCGACACCGCATCGGGCATCTTGGGTGTGTCCCACATGACGATGGGGTTGTTGCCGCCCATTTCCAGGGCAACCATCTTGCCCGGATTGCCCGCCAGTTTGCGATTGATGGCGATACCGGCATGGGCGGAACCGGTGAACAAAACACCGTCAACCCCGTCATGGGCGACCAGTTCCTGCCCGGTTTCAGGCCCGCCGATCAACACTTGCACCACTGCTGCCGAAATGCCTGCGCGGTTGAAGCACAAGGCCAGCAATTCGCCCGTGGCAGGGGTTTTTTCCGATGGCTTGAACACCACCACATTGCCTGCGATCAGCGCCGGTACGATGTGGCCGTTGGGCAGGTGGGCGGGGAAATTGTACGGCCCCAGCACGGCCATGACACCATGCGGTTTGTGACGCAGGGCGGCAGTGCCCTGCAAGGCCGAATCAAGTTTGCGCTGCGATGTGCGATCAGCATAGGCGCGGATGGAAATTTCCACCTTGTTGATCACGCTTTCAACTTCGGTGCGCGCCTCCCACATGGGCTTGCCGGTTTCGCGCGCGATCAGCGTAGCCAGCTTTTCTGATTCCTTGCGCACTTCATTGGCAAAGCGCCGCACCAGCTCGATTCGCGTGGCAACCGGTTGCGCCGCCCATGCCGGCCAGGCTCGCCGGGCGCGCGACACCACATCGTCGACATCGCCGACTTTGCCCCGCCACATTTCCTCGCCGGTGGCGGGTTCGTAAGATATGATTTCGGCAACTGCCACAGATCAGCCTGTCTTCTTCTGGTTCGCCGGGATGATAACACAGGTTCCCGACGAGGCTGTTAAACACGGTGCTTGGCCAATACGCAATATTCCTCTGTGAGGCGAGTGCGCAAGCCTGTGTTCTTACGCCAATTCATGGCCTTGAGGCTGCGGTCTTTGGCCCATAGCTTCACCCATGCGGCGGATTGCGGCAACTTTGGCATGAAGCGCTGACCAATCATCGGATTGCGCAATCGGCTGCCAAATCGCCTCCACCTCGTCGATCAGCATCGCCTGCGGCGCGGCGTCCGCCCAGTAAGCGTGGCTGGAATCTGTCGCGGTGTAGGGCTCCAGCGCCGCCTTCAGCGCGGTGCCTTCTGCCGTATCGGCAAAGGTGCCGCGCCCGCCGCGATGGGCAAAGAAGAACGCATCTGGCCCCAGGCTACCGGTTGCCATTGCCGCTTCGCAAGCACCGATCAGGGCGGTGTCCTCGTCAAGCCCGCGCGGTTCAACGCCAAGCCGCCAGCACCACCTGCGCACCATCGCCTGCTGGTACAATTCGGGATAGCGGTTCAGTGCCTCGATCAACGGCGCGGAATCCACCAGTGATCGCAAAGCAACTGCCAATTGTCCGCAATTCCAGTGGATTGCCTCGGGCTGGCGGCCATAGGCGTAAAGCCCCTGATGATCGAAATAGGCCGCCGTAAAGCCCGGATCCCATTTTGGCAGCCAGCGCCACGGGCCGTAATCAAAGCTTTCGCCGGTCACGTTCATGTTGTCGGAATTCAATACGCCGTGGACGAACCCTGCCACCATGTAACTGGCGGCCATATCGGCCATGCGTTCAACCACCTGGTTGAAAAACCGCACAGCCGGATGGGGCGCATCGGGAAACGCACCGCCGGGGAAACTGGCAAGGCAGTATGCCACCAGTTGCGCCATCTCATCGTCCAGTTGCAGCGCGCTCAGCCGCTGGAATGTGCCGATGCGGATGTGCCCGTGGCTTAGCCGCACCATTACTGCCGACCGTGTCGGCGAAGGTTCATCCCCGCGATAGAGCGATTCGCCGGTTTCGATCACGCTGAACGTGCGGCTGGTGTTGACGCCCAATGCGCCCAGCATTTCGGTTGCCAGAATTTCGCGCACCGCGCCTTTGAGCGTCAGCCGGCCATCGCCCAGACGGCTCCACGGCGTCTGCCCCGACCCCTTGGTGCCAAGGTCCATCAAGCGCGCATCGCCATCCAGCATTTGCGCAAAGGTAAAGCCGCGCCCGTCGCCAAGGTCCGGATTGTACACGCGGAACTGATGCCCGTGATAGCGCAGCGCCAGCGGCCCCGGCATATTATCAGGCAGGGGATCAAACCGCCCGAAGTGGCGCACCCAGTCATCATCGCTCAAATCGGCAAGGCCAACCCCGGCTGCTGCCCGGTCATTTCTCCAGCGCAAACGGGTTTCGGGAAAGTCCGCTGCGCGGACCGGATCGCCAATCCAATCGGCCAGAGCCATGATCCGGGGCGATGCGCGATAGATCGCGTCTTGCGGGAGCGTCTGCATCCCTGCAATAGTGGGCACAGCGTTGCCCTCCTGCAAGCGGGCATATCCGGTTTTAGACGCAATAGAGGTGGTTTCACTACGATCATGGCGGATTTTGAAGATCGTTATTGGAACAGTGGCGACGGATTGCGCCTGCATTTCCGGCTTTATGATGGTGATTCCAGCCGTCCACCGGTAATTTGTCTGCCCGGACTGACGCGCAATGCCCGCGATTTCGAGGATCTTGCCGCGCGCCTTGCCGGAAGATGGCGGGTGCTCTGCCCCGAAATGCGCGGTCGTGGCGACAGCGATTATGCCAAGGACCCGATGACTTATCAGCCCCTGCAATATTTGCAGGACGTTGAAGCGTTGCTGGCACAAGAAGGCATCGACCGCTTCGTGTCCATCGGCACTTCGCTTGGCGGATTGCTGACGATGCTTCTGGCGATCAGCAATCCCGATCGCATTGCCGGTGCCGTGCTCAATGATATTGGCCCTGAAGTTTCGGCAGCGGGCCTTGAACGGATTCGCGGCTATGTCGGGCAGGGGCGCAATTTTGAAACATGGATGCATGCCGCCCGCGCGCTTCAGGAAAGCAGCGGCGATGTCTATCCCGACTGGGAGATCACCGACTGGTTGCGCTATGCCAAACGCATCATGGCGCTGGGCACCGGTGGCCGCATCACGTTCGATTATGACATGAAGATTGCCGAGCCGTTCGAAGCGCCGCAAGGCGCAACCCCGCAAGTGGACATGTGGCCGATGTTCGATGCGCTGGCCACGCGGCCATTGCTGGTCCTGCGCGGCGAAACGTCTGACATTCTGGAATCGCACGTTGCGGCCAAAATGGCGACGCGTCCGGGCGTTGAACTGGTTACCCTGCCCCGTATCGGCCATGCGCCGACGCTGGACGAGGCCGAATCCGTTGCCGCAATCGAACGACTGCTTGAACGCGTGGCATGAAGGCGCGGTCAAACGGAGCGCCGGTCAAAGTGCTCCACCTTCATTCGACTTTCGATGCAGGCGGCAAGGAGCGTCGCACCGTTGCGTTGATGAACCGCTTTCATCGCGGGGTGGAACATCACATCGTATCGGCCCAGCCCGGTGCGATGGGGGCAAAAGGGCTGATCGACAAACGCGTGGCGGCCTATTTCCCGTTCGGCTTCCCGCCATTGGCCGGAAAGTTGCGCATTGCCCGCCTGCAGAAGCTTGCCCGCGCAATGCAGGGCTTCGATCTTATCCTGACCTATAACTGGGGCGCGATGGATGCGGTGTTTGCCCATGCCGTGTTCGGCCCGACCATGGGTCTGGCCCCGCTGATCCATCACGAAGACGGCTTTAACGCTGATGAAGCAGGCGGATTGAAGCGCAGCCGCAACTGGTATCGCATGGTGGCCCTGTCGCGTGCATCGGCTCTGGTCGTGCCATCGCGCCAGTTGCAAGAGATTGCGCTGAAAACGTGGAAGCAGCCGCCCGCACGCGTCCACCGCATCGCCAATGGCATTGAAACCGGGGCTTATGGCCACAAGCCGCGTCCCGATGTGCTGCCACGCGTGGTAAAGCGCGCGGGCGAAAAGTGGATCGGCACGCTGGCAGGCCTTCGTGCGGTCAAAAACCTGCCCCGCCTTGTGCGCACGATACAGGGGTTGCCGCCCGAATGGCACCTTGTCATCCTGGGTGAAGGGCCTGAACGCGAAGCCATTCTGGCCGAGGCGACGCGCCTTGACATCGGCCACCGCGTCCATTTGCCGGGCCACGTTGCAGACCCTGCCGCCGCTGTCGGCCTGTTTGATCTGTTCGCGTTGTCATCGGACAGCGAACAGGCCCCGCTTTCGGTTATTGAAGCGATGGCCGCAGGGCTTGCCGTGGCGAGCCCCGGCGTTGGCGATATTGCCGAAATGGTCAGCGAACCCAACCGGGCGTTCATTACCGCGCCCGGTGATGAGGTGGCGCTTGCGCAAGCCATTTCTGTGCTGGCATCCGACGATCTCCTTCGCCGCCGGATTGGCGATGCCAACCGCATCAGGGCGCGCGCGGAGTATGATGAAACCGTCATGGCCGGCCGCTATGCCGCGCTCTATGCGCGGGCTATGGGGCGGGCGTCATTCCCCTGAATGGCTTCACCGGACGTTCACACGGGATTTGTACAGAATCAATTCCGTTGAAAAGGCGGTCCCATCCGCTAAACAGCGCGCCAGACAAACGCTAGCAATCTTCAACCGCACTATCTGAAAGCGCTGACTTGGCTCTCCGTCCTGATCGTCCGCAGTCCTCTCCTGATCAACTCCCGGCCGGCACTGGCGGTCAAGCGGGGGCGTCCGGTGGTGATGCCTTCTTGCGTGAAGTTGATGATGCGCTGCGTGAAGACCAGGTTTTCACCGCGCTGCAACGCTATGGCAAACCGGTTGGCGCGCTGATTGTGGCGGGCCTGCTCGGGCTGGCCGGATGGCTCTGGTATCAAAACCACACCAACACCGTGGCGGGGCAGCAGGGTGAAGTGCTGACCAAGGCGCTGGACCAGCTGGAAGCGCGCAATCTCAAAGGTGCAACCACCGAACTTGCCCCGCTGGCCAAGGATAGCGGGGCCGGATATCGCGCAACGGCCAAACTGCTGGAGGCGGGCATTCTGGCTGAACAGAGCAAAGCCGATGAAGCTGCCAAGGCTTTTGCTGCGGTCGCTGCTGATGCGGATGCCCCGCAAGCTTATCGCGATCTTGCATCCATCCGCGAAGTCGCACTGACATTTGACAAGATCGGCCCTGAAAAGGTGATCGAGCGGCTGAAACCGCTTGCCGTTCCCGGCAACGCATGGTTCGCCAACGCGGGCGAAGTGGTTGGCACTGCGTATCTCAAGCAAGGCAAGAATGATCTTGCGGGCGCCCTGTTTGCCCAGATCGCCAAGGACAAGACCGCACCGGATTCGTTGCGCCGTCGCGCCCGCCAGATGGCCGGCCTGCTAGGCGTGGACGCGGTCGAGGACCCTAGCGAAACAACGCTGCCAGCGGCACAATGAACATCCAAGGACGACCAGCCATGAAGTCTCAACCCACCTTTCGCCGCGCAACACTCGCCAGCGCGCTGGTTCTGGCACTGGCGCTGGGCGGTTGCGGCATCATTGGCGGCAAAGACAAGGCCAAGACCACTCCTACAGTGGGCCAGCGCACCCCGATCCTCTCCAAGATCGAGGCCGGGACCAAAGTTGATGACACGATCAGCCTGACGCAAGTCATTCTGCCTTTGCCCGAAGTGAACGCCGATTTTGCACAAGGCGGCGGCAATGCCAGCAAATCCTATGGCCACGTCGCGCTGGGTGC
>JADYXV010000109.1 GCA_020853995.1 Novosphingobium sp. | reverse complement strand
TCCGCTTTCGGGAAAGATCGGCCTTGTGCTGGTGATCTTCTGGATCATCGTTGCGGCCATCGGTCCGATGATCGCACCTTATCCACCCGGTTCATTCGTCAATCAGGAAGTCTTTGCCGATTCCAGCAACCGGTTCCTGCTGGGCAGCGACTTTCTGGGCCGTGATGTACTTAGCCGGTTGCTTTCGGGTGCGCGTTTCACGGTCGGGCTTTCGGCTATTGCGGTGACTATTGCCGCATCTGTCGGCACCGGTTTTGCGTTGACGGCGGCTGTGGGGCCACGCTGGCTGGATGAATTGCTGTCGCGCGCGATGGACACGCTGATTTCGATCCCCAGCAAGATCTTCGCGCTGGTTCTGGTGGCCGCGTTCGGTTCGTCGCTGGTGCTGCTGACGCTGATCATTGCGATGACCTATGTGCCCGGCAACTTCCGGATTGCGCGATCGCTGGCAGTCGGTCTGGCGCGGCTTGACTATGTCGAGGTGGCGCGGGCGCGGGGCGAGGGGCGGCTGCATCTGGCGCTGGTCGAAATCTTGCCGAACATGATCCGTCCGCTTTTTGCCGACATCGGTTTGCGGTTCGTGTTCATCGTGCTGCTGCTTTCGGGCCTCAGCTTTCTGGGTCTGGGCCTTCAGCCGCCTGATGCCGATCTGGGATCACTGGTGCGCGAAAATGTTTCGGGGCTTGCCGAAGGTGCCTTGGCGATCATTGCTCCGGCTGTTGCCATTGCCAGCCTGACGGTAGGGGTGAACCTGTTGATCGATGCAGCAACACAAGGGAAGGTCCAATGAACGCGCCTGTCCCTGACGCGCTTCCGCATGTCGATGTGCAGGGCTTGTGCGTGACAGTGCGCACGCCTGATGGCGCCCCCTTGCGCATCGTTGATGATGTCTCGTTTGCCATCCGGCGTGGCGAGGTGCTGGCGCTGATCGGTGAATCGGGTTCGGGCAAGACCACTATTGCGCTCTCCCTGATGGGCTATGCCCGCGGCGGCGCGCAGATCAGCGGCCAGATCAAGGTGGGCAAGGCAGCGTTTGATGGCACAGGACAAGCCGGTCTTGCAGCCCAGCGCGGCCACCGCATCACTTATGTCGCGCAAAGTGCGGCAGCGGCGTTCAACCCTTCGCGCCGGGTAATCGAACAGGTTATAGAGCCTGCCCTGATTCACGGCACGGCTACTGCTGCCGAAGCCCGCGCCCATGCGGTTGCCCTGTTCGAAGCGCTGGCCCTGCCTGATCCGGCAACGATTGGCAGCCACTATCCGCATGAATTGTCGGGCGGGCAGTTGCAGCGTTTGATGGCGGCAATGGCCCTGATTACGCGGCCCGATCTGGTGATCTTTGACGAGCCGACGACTGCGCTGGACGTGACCACGCAAGTGGAAGTGTTGCAGGCCTTCCGCAGGGTGGTGCGCGAACAGGGGGCGACCGGTGTCTATGTGTCGCACGATCTGGCAGTCGTGGCGCAAATGGCGGACCGCATTCTGGTGCTCAATCGCGGTACGGTGCGTGAACAGAACACGGTAAAGGCCGTGCTGGAAACACCGGCGGACGCATATACAAAGACCCTGCTGGCTGCAGCCCAGCCCATGATAATGACCAATACGCCGCAAGTGGCAACCGGCGCACCGCTGCTGTCCATCGATGGTATCAATGCCGGTTACGGTCCGATTGATCGCAACGGCCAGGCGGCCCACCCTATTCTCACCGGCGTAAGCCTGACGATCGGGCGCGGGGCGGCTGTGGGCGTAATCGGTGAATCCGGATCGGGAAAATCAACCGTTGCACGGGTGGTTGCGGGCCTGCTGGCCCCCACCGCCGGCACGATTGCGCTGGATGGCACACCGCTTGCCCCTTCGTTGAAGGCACGCACGCGCGAGGAATTGCGCCGTATCCAGATCGTGTTCCAGAATGCCGATGTGGCGCTTAACCCGGCGCACAGCGTTGGCGAAATCCTGGGGCGGGTGCTGCGTTTTTATCATGGCACGACGGGCGCTGCGGCGCAGCGCGGGGTTGCCGAACTGCTGGATCTGATCAAGCTTCCGGCCGGAATTGCCGACCGGCGTTGTGATGAACTTTCCGGCGGGCAAAAGCAGCGCGTTAATCTGGCGCGGGCGCTGGCGGCAAAGCCTGATGTGATCTTGTGCGATGAAGTGACTTCGGCGCTGGACACCGTGGTGCGCGAGGCGATCCTTGAATTGCTGGCCGAACTGCGGCGTGACCTGGGCGTGGCCTATCTGTTCATCAGCCATGACATTGCGACAGTGAAGGCGTTGTGCGATGAAATCGTGGTCCTTTACAAGGGCACGCGGGTGGAAAGCGGGTTGCGCGATAGTTACGGTGCGCCCCCATTCCACCCCTATACCGATCTTCTGATTTCGTCCGTGCCTGAACTCAGGACCGATTGGCTGGCAAGCGTCGGAACATTGGCCGCGCCGCCTTTGGCGCATGTGAAGGAAAGCCGGGATTTGTGCCGTTTCGTTCCGCGCTGCCCCGTGGCAATGGCCGGGCGCTGCGATACCGCGCCGCCGCCGCTGCGCGTGATGGCGGCAGGCAATGCGGTGCTGTGCCACCGGACCGAAGCGGAATTGACAGGAGATTACCGGTGAAGTTCATGTCCGAAGAAGAATCGGCCGCGTTGGTCTCGCATGAAATGGCGTTTGACGCGGCGCGTGAGGCGCTTGTTGCAGTGGTTGAAGATGCGGTATTGTTTCCTGCCGTGCTTGCGCATGGCAGTGCAGCTAATAACCTTGTCTCGAGAAAATCGGCATCGACCGGCACTTTTGCGGGGCTCAAGGTCGGTTCGTTCTGGCCCGGCAATCCGGATATCGGCCTGCCGCGCCACAATTCGGTGATCCTGCTGTTCGATCAGGGTGTGGGCAGGGTCGAGTGGGTAATCGAGGCGGGCAAGGTCAATGCCTATCGCACGGCCGCTGCCGATGCGGTTGCGGCCGATGCACTTGCGCGCAAGGATGCTGCAGTGCTGGCCATCTTCGGGGCTGGTAACCAGGCCCTGTTCGAATGCCTTGCCATCGCCCGCATCCGGCCGATCCGGCAAGTGCTGGTCGTCGCGCGGGACAGCGCGCGAGGGGAAGCCTTCGCCGGGGCGTTGCGGGCACAAGGCCTGAATGCGGAACTGTCCGGTGCGCAAGATGCCTGCGCCCAAGCCGACATCGTGGTAACTGCAACCCCGTCGCGTGAACCGCTCTTTGCTGCAGAATGGATCCGTCCCGGCACGCACGTTGCCAGCATGGGGTCCGATGCGGCGGGCAAGCAGGAACTGCCGCCGGCCTTGTTCGATCGCGCGGCGCTGTTTTGCGATCATCCCGCGCAAGCCGTGGTGATGGGCGATTTGCAGCATTTCACCGGTGATCCATCGCGGATCGTTGCCTTGGGCGACGTGTTGCTGGGCAGGGCCGAAGGCCGCACTTCGCCTGATCAGATCACAGTATTCGACAGCTCGGGCATCGCGCTTCAGGATTTGACAATTGCGCGCAGTCTGGTTGCCGCAAAGGAACAACAGACGGCGGCTTAATCAGCCCGCTTTCCAGCATTGCAAGGGATTTACCATGATACGACACACTTCGTTTTCTGCCTGTTACCGCGCCACCGCTTGCGGCGTCATGCCGGGGCAGGTGGGGCTGTGAGCGCGGTCATGGAAAACACCGTTGCCGCCGTGGTGGAAATGCGCGGCTATGCCGCAGGTACGGCCCCATCGACGGATTGGTTGACGGGCCGCGCCGCCCCGGCCTTTGCCGATGATGCCGCGCAAGTGTCCGCGTTTGCGTTGCGCGGGTCAGGCACCGTTGCCTCGTTGCCTACGGATGAATTCGTCCTTTTGCTGGCAGGGCAACTGACGATTGAAAGTGAACACGGCACGATTGCGCTGGGGCCTGACGATTGCTGTGCGATTCCGTTTGGCACGAAGTTCGAATGGCGCGCATCCGATGATATGCTGGCCGTGGTTTATGCCGCACCCACCGATCGGGCAGGCAATACCACAATGCCGGTCAAGATCGACAAGGCGGCGCCGCTTAACCCGTCCAATCCCCCCGCACTGGAAAACCTGCTGGGCGAAGTGCCAACATGTCGCGGGTTTTCGGACTACATCTCTGCCAATGCCGAATTTGCCTGCGGCACATGGGATTCCACGCCTTATCATCGCCGCCAGATCCCCTATCGCCAGGTGGAGCTGATGCAGCTGCTGGCGGGCAAAGTAACTTTTAGCGACCAGAACGGCAGCGTCACCTTCTCGGCAGGGGACGTGTGCATGTTTGTGCGCGGTGACGGCTGCTCCTGGCTTAGCGAGGAATACGTCAAGAAGGTTTTCGCCACGCAGCGGCCGCTTGGTTGAAGGCGCGGCAGAATATACCGCAGTACCTGACAAGTCCCGCATGACTGCCATGCAGTCTGCGGGCTTTCGGAACAAATTGCCAGCCAAAGTCCGCTTAATCAGGTGACACTGCGGCGCGATATCGCAGTGTCGTAAGGAGCTTTTGCGAAATGTCCGGGACCATGGTCGAAAGTGGCAGCAGTGGCGTGATCGCCCTCACAGCAGATCATCTTGAACAGGCCCACGGGCTGTCGCAGGCGCTGGTATGGCCATACCGGGTTGAAGACTGGAAGTTTGCGCGTGATCTGGGGCGCGGCTTTGCGGTTGAAGCAGAGGGCAAGCTGGTCGGCACGGCGCTGTGGTGGCCCTATGGCGAAACCTTCGGCACCATCGGCATGATCATCGTTTCGTCAAACGCGCAGCGGCAGGGGATCGGCGGCCGGTTGATGGCGGCTTTGCTGGCCGATGCAGCAGGACGCCGCCTGACGCTGATTTCCACCAAAGAAGGTGCGCCGCTTTACACGCGGCTTGGCTTCAAACCCTTCGGCTTTATCACGCAGCATCAGTCCGTGCTGGCCAAAGCGCCCGCCATCGATGCGGCAGTGCCGGTTCGGGCAGCGCAGGCCGATGACCGGTCGGCCATTGAGGCGCTGGATGAACGGGCCGCGGGTATGGACCGCAGACGCCTGCTTGCAGCGCTGATGGGCATTGCCGACACGGTTGTGGTCGAGCGGGAGGGCGAGGTTGTCGGCTATGGCTGCGTGCGCCGTTGGGGGCGTGGTGTAGTGATCGGCCCGGTAATCGCGCGTGACCAGACCGATGCGCGCGCCATTGTCGCGACGCTTGCCGCAGCCCACGAAGGCGGCTTCGTCCGGATCGACGTGACCGAGGCCTGCGGCCTTGCATCCTGGCTGGTCGAAATCGGCCTGCCTCAGGTGGATCGGGCCGTGGTCATGGCGCTCGGCGAACCTCCGCAAGGCATGCCCGGCGCAACTCTTTTTGCTTTGTCCAATCAGTCGCTTGGCTGATCTGGAACCGATATCTCGAACAGGTGGAAAAATGAGCGAGCTAGCAACCTTGGTACCGATTGCCACATCTGAGATGTCATTGGAGACGGCCCAGACCCCTGCTCTGGTGCTCGACATTGCCAAAGTGGACCGCAACATTGCGCGGCTGCGTAAGCATTTGGCCACGCTGGGCACGGGTTTCAGGCCGCACGTGAAAACGTCGAAGTCGCTCGATGTTGCCCGGCGGCTGTTTCCTGAAGGCACTGGCCCGATCACGGTATCGACCCTTGCCGAAGCGGAATATTTTGCCAGTGGCGGCTTTGCCGACATTACATATGCCG
>JADYXV010000108.1 GCA_020853995.1 Novosphingobium sp. | reverse complement strand
TGTGGATCAGCGCAGGCCCCCGGCACCTGTCTGGCAAAATACACTGCCGACCGTACGGTGCAGGAAAAGACCTGGGCGCCTTACATCCAGTCTGCACACAAGTTTGATCTGGGTGAAGATGTGGCAAACCTGCGGCTTGGCCTGCGGTATGAACGCACGACCATCGATTCATCAGCGCTTGTTCCGATCCCCACCGGCACAGTGTGGACTGGCGGCAACGAAACCGCGATCCTTTATGGCAGTGCGCAAGCATTTGCTTCGCTGAGTGGCCGTTACGAAAACTGGCTGCCCGCCATCGACTTTGACATGTCACCCATAAGAAACGTCAAGTTGCGGGCATCCTACAGCCACACGATCACGCGTCCCGACTATAGCAGCATGCAAGGCGGCACGACGCTTGATTCACCGATCCGCATCGGTGGCAGCACCGGCGCGAGCGGCAACCCCGGCTTGCTTCCGTACAAATCGAAGAACATCGATCTGTCAGCTGAATGGTATTATGGCCCGACCAGCTATGTTTCGGTTGGATACTTCAACAAAAGCGTTGGCAACTTTATTAGCCAAACGCAGGTCAACACCCCTGCATTCGCGCTGACCAATGCTGCTGCCGGTGCTGATGCTACTGCTGCTCGCACGGCACTTGGAGCGAATGCTTCGGCGGCAGACATCGTTGCTTTCATCGCAGCGCGTAATCCGTCGTCGTTCAACAGCGCCCTGAACGGCATCAACGGCCAAGCGACAGACCCGTTGGTCAATTTCATCATCACCCGGCCCACAAACAGCGACCAGAAGGCCAAGCTTTCGGGTTGGGAGTTTGCCATCCAGCATAACTTCTGGGAAACCGGCTTTGGTACGATCCTGAACTACACGATCGTGAACAGCGATACGCAGTTCGATAATACCCAGCGTTACACGGTGCCACAGTTCGCAGTTCAGGGCGTCAGCGACAGTGCCAACGCCGTGCTCTATTACGACAAAAACGGACTGCAAGGCCGTGTCGCATACAATTGGCGCGGATCCTTCCTTAGCGGCTATGGTTTCGATCCATTCTACACCAATGGGTATGGTCAGTTCGACGTCAGCGCGAGTTATGAGTTCAAACAAGGCCTGACGGTCTTTATTGAAGGCATCAACGTTACGAACGCTGACCGCAGCGGCCACATGCGCAATGACCAGACCGTGTTCTTCTCGGCTCCCGGTTATGCCCGTTACGCCGCAGGCGCCCGCTTCAAGTTCTGATCCATCGGTAAAGCCCTGAGGGTCGCATGAAGAAGAGCCGCACCGCATCGCAGTGCGGCTCTTCTACTTTTGCAGCTTCGCATATTGCAGCGGACAAATGTGCGCTATGATCGACCGGACATGAACACAGAAATTCAACGTGTTATCATTGTAGGCGGTGGCACCGCAGGATGGCTTTCAGCATGTCTGCTGGCTGCCAAGCGGCCTGAATTGTCGGTAACACTGGTCGAAGCGCCCGATATCCCGACCATCGGCGTCGGTGAAGGCACTTGGCCGACGATGCGCGCCACGCTGGCGACCATCGGTATCGAGGAATCCGAATTCGTCGCTTGCTGCGACGCTTCTTTCAAACAAGGCTCGCGGTTTGACGGTTGGGTCACCGGCGATGCAGACGATAGCTATCTCCACCCCTTCACCCCGCCCCCGCCCTGCGCAACAGAGGCTTTGGTAGCAGCGTGGGCCACGCGAAATGCTGCGCGCCCCTTGCCTTTTGCCGATGCGATGACCGCGCAGGCAGCAACAGTCGCCCGCCATCTTGCTCCGCGTCAGGCGTCAATGCCCGGATATGCCGGCGCACTGAATTACGCCTACCACCTTGATGCCGGAAAGTTTGCCGCACTGCTGATGCGCCATGCCACCTGCCGCTTGGGTGTGGCCCACCTCACCACCCGCATAACGGATGTCGTGATGAAGCCCGATGGCAACATCGTGTCACTGGTTGCTGAAAACGGCAGCGCAATCTCCGGTGATCTGTTCATCGATTGCAGCGGACTTGCAGGCATTTTGATCGGCCAACACTGCGGCGTGGGCTGGGTTGACCGTAGCGATGTCCTGTTCAATGACAGTGCTCTTGCCGTGCAAGTGCCGGTCCTGCCCGGTAGCGCAATCGCCTCTGCCACGATTGCCACGGCCCATCAGGCGGGCTGGATCTGGGACATCGGCCTGCCCGGACGGCGCGGCATCGGCTGCATTTACGCTTCGCGTTTCATGGGCGATGATGCAGCGCGCGCCGTGCTGATGGATTATGTGGCACAAGCGGTTCCCGGCGCAGACCTGTCTGCACTGTCCCCGCGCAAGATCAGCTTCCCGACCGGCCACCGCGAACAGTTCTGGTACGGGAACTGCCTCGCCGTAGGGCTTTCAGCCGGATTTCTTGAACCGCTGGAAGCCTCGGCAATCGTGATGATCGAGCTTTCGTTGCAGGCGCTCTGTGCCAACTTCCCCAAAAGTCAGGCGACCATGACCATCCATGCAGACCGGTTCAACGCGCTGTTCCGCTATCGCTGGGACCGGATCGTTGAGTTTCTGAAGCTGCATTACCTGCCCAGCAAACGCCGGGAACCGTATTGGCTGGCTCAGCGAGACCCTGCCCATGTGCCGCCCCGGCTTATGGCTCTCATGGCATTATGGCGCGATCAACCGCCGTCGGAGTGGGATTTCCCCCAAGCCCATGAGATCTTTCCGGCCGAAAGCCACGCCTATGTGCTTTACGGCATGGGCTTTGCGCCGCCGCCGTTTTCCGGTGACAGCGCCGAAGCGCAGGCGCGGCTTGACGAAGTAGCCCACCGGTCACGCGCGCTGGCATCGGCCTTGCCTACGAACCGTTCGCTCTTGCAACATGCCAGCGTTGAACCTGTTTTAGAAAGTTTGTCATGAGCCAACATGTCATCATCGATTCAGTAACCCATCGCGATCTGCGCGTGGCCGACATGCCGTCAGCCGCGCTCGGCGATAACGTGATGGCAGCTTTGGCAACACCCCACGAATTCCGCGCGCTTCAGGCTCATTATCCCATCGTCTTCCGCCGTGACATCGCCAGCGGGCAATTATCGGCATTGGCCCTGTTCGGGTTTGAAAATGGCGAGAACCTGTTTCTTGAAGGCAATATCTGGGATGCACCCTGCAAACCGCTGGCGCATGTCGTGCAGCCATTCCTGATCGGTCGTGCAGAAGGATCGGACGATTTGGGACAGGTCCACATCGACCTTGATCATCCGCGCGTCATACAGACCGGTGAGAGCGGCGTTCGCCTGTTTGACGAAGACGGCAGGCCAAGTCCCTTGCTGGAAAACGCCGCGCAATTGCTGGGCGATCTCGATGCGGCCTATCGGGCCAGTGGTGCGTTCTTTGCAGCGCTTGAGCGATATGACCTGCTTGAATCGTTTACGCTGGAAGTGCCGCTGGTTGATGGATCGAAGCATACCCTAGTGGG
The DNA here is from genome assembly GCA_020853995.1 of Novosphingobium sp. GTDB lineage: Bacteria > Pseudomonadota > Alphaproteobacteria > Sphingomonadales > Sphingomonadaceae > Novosphingobium. The sequence goes on along the minus strand of JADYXV010000108.1, from coordinate 284 downwards.
CTTTCTGGCCATCAACGAGGACAAGTTGCGCGCGCTCGACAGCGCAGCACTGGGTGATCTGCACCGCGACGGCCATCTGATGCCGCTGTTCATGGCGGTGGCATCGGTCAGCCAGTTTGGCGGGCTGGTTGCGCGCCGAAACGCCCGGATTTCGCGCACGTGAACCAGACACTACCGCCTGTGACCGAATTGGCGGTAGTCGATGCCGCTGCGCTGGATGTGGCTATCGCCAGCGCAGAGCAGCCTTTCGTGGTGCGCGGGCTGGTGGCCGATTGGCCGCTGGT
>JADYXV010000107.1 GCA_020853995.1 Novosphingobium sp. | reverse complement strand
CTCGCGATCGCCGCGCGCGGCGGACGGCCGATCGAGGTGATCGAAGGCCCGCTGATGGACGGCATGAACGTGGTGGGCGACCTGTTCGGCTCCGGCCAGATGTTCCTGCCGCAAGTGGTCAAGTCCGCACGCGTAATGAAACAGGCCGTGGCTCATCTGTTCCCCTATATCGAGGCCGAGAAGGACGAAAATTCCAAGGGCAAGGGCCGCATCATCATGGCGACCGTAAAGGGCGATGTGCATGACATCGGCAAGAACATCGTCGGCGTTGTCATGCAGTGCAACGGCTTCGAGGTGGTGGATCTTGGCGTGATGGTGCCGTGGTCCACCATTTTGGAGGCCGCGAAAGAGCATGATGCCGACATGATCGGCCTCTCCGGCCTCATCACGCCCTCTCTCGACGAGATGGTGACGGTGGCGGAGGAGATGCAGCGCGCAGGCTTTACGATGCCGCTGCTGATCGGCGGGGCAACGACATCCAAGGTCCACACCGCGCTGCGCATCGATCAGGCCTATGATGGGCCGGTTGTGCATGTGCTCGACGCCAGCCGCGCGGTGGGCGTGGCGACGGCGCTCGTTTCGGACACGCAAAAGGACGGCTTCGTCAATCAGACTGCGGCCGACTATGCCCATATCCGCGAGGTCCGCGCAGGCAAAGGGCAAAGCGCGCTAATCTCCATTGAGGACGCGCGCGCCAACGCCTTCAGCATCGACGAGACGATGAAGCCGCATGCACCGAAACAGCCCGGCCTTCATGCCTTCCCGGACTGGGATTTGGCGGACCTCCGGCAGTATATCGACTGGACACCCTTTTTCCGCGCGTGGGAGCTAGCGGGGAACTATCCCGCGATCCTCACCGATCCGGTGGTGGGCGAAAGCGCCTCCAGCCTGTTTGCGGATGCGCAGGCGATGCTGGACCAAATAATCGCCGAGAAATGGATCGTCGCTAAAGGTGTCGCCGCACTCTGGCCATGCCGCCGCGAGGGAGACGATGTCATCATCCATGTCGAGGACGAAAAGCACATTCGCATGCCCTTCCTGCGCCAGCAGATCGCCAAGCGCGAGGGCCGCGCCAATATGTGCCTCGCGGATTTCATCAGCCACGACGGCGACTGGATTGGCGGCTTCGCGGTGACGGCGGGCCACGGAATCGAGACGCACCTCGCCGCTTTCAAGGCCCGCCACGATGACTATAACGACATATTGCTGAAGGCGCTGGCGGATCGCCTCGCTGAAGCCTTTGCCGAGAGGCTGCATCATCATGTCCGCACTGAATTGTGGGGCTATGCGGAAGGTGAGCAACTCACCAACGAGGCCATCATCAAGGAAGAATATCGCGGCATCCGCCCGGCGCCCGGCTATCCCGCCTGCCCAGACCATAGCCAGAAGCAGCTTCTCTTCCCTATGCTTGAAGCGCCCCACCACACCGGCATTACCCTGACGGACAGCCTCGCCATGTGGCCGACGGCATCGGTCAGCGGCTTCTAGTTCGGCCACCCCCAGGCCAAGTATTTTGGCGTGGCGCGGATCGGTCGGGACCAGCTTGAGGAATATGCGGTGCGTCGCGGCATCGATCTTGCTACAGCGGAGCGTTGGCTGCGGCCTAATTTGGACTGATAAAGATGCGCACGCTTCTGTCCCTCCTCCTAATACCGCTGCTGACGGGCGCGGCCAGTCAGCCCAACCCGTTCACCATAATGGAAACGGGCCGCACCACGCGCACTCTTGCCGAGGCGGTTGCAGCGATAGGGGACAGGCGCGGCACGATCATCATCGCGCCGGGCACCTATCGGCAGTGCGCGGTGCAGGAGGCGGGGACCATCACCTATCGTGCGCAACGCCCCGGCAGCGTGGTGTTCGATGGCGTTACTTGCGAGGGCAAGGCCGCGCTCGTGCTGCGCGGGCGATCGGCCAGCGTGGAGGCGATCATCTTCCAGAACATGCGCGTGGCCGACGGCAATGGCGCGGGTATCCGGCTGGAGCGCGGCAACCTCACCGTCTCCGCCAGCCTGTTCCGCACCAGCGAGGAAGGCATCCTCACCCATGACGACCCGCAATCCACGATCCGCATAGACCACAGCATCTTCGGCAGACTGGGGCGGTGCGACCGGGATTTAGACTGTGCGCATAGCATCTATGTCGGTCACTATGGCCACCTCATCGTTACCGCGACACGGTTCGAAGCGGGCATGGGTGGCCATTATCTCAAGAGCCGCGCCGCACGCGTGACCATCACCGGGAATGTATTCGATGACCGGGCGGGCCGCCTCACCAACTATATGATCGACCTGTCTAACGGCGCATCCGGCCTCATCGCCAACAACAACATGGTGCAGGGGCGCGACAAGGATAATTATTCCGCCTTCATTACCATCGCTCCGGAGGGGCGCGAGTGGGACAGCAACGGCCTGCAAATCCGCGACAATCAGGCAAGCTTTGGCGGCAATTTCGGCCGCAACAGCACCTTCGTCGCCAACTGGACGACAGACCGGCCCCAAATCGTCGGCAACCGCCTCACCACCGGCATCAAGGTGACGGATCGGAGATGAGCCTGCGCGGTTGACTTTTCCCCCACCTTTCCCTATCGGCACCCGTCTGTTTGGCGGTGGCCAGCGGGAAACCCCGTTTTGGCGATACTTGCCGTTAGTGATTCGATTTTTTGAGGAATGAGCGATGAAGCGCACCTTTCAGCCGAGCAACCTGGTCCGCAAGCGGCGCCACGGCTTCCGCGCCCGCATGGCGACCGTAGGCGGCCGCAACATCCTGCGCGCCCGCCGCGCGCGTGGCCGCAAGAGCCTCTCGGCCTGAGCCAAGCGCCTGCCGACGTCCCTTCGGGGGCTAAACCGCTTGTCACGATTCGCAAACGCGCAGACTTTCTGGCCTGCAACAAGGCGCGCCGCCAGCCCATGCCCGGCTTTGTCCTGCTGGTGCGTGAACGGCATGACGGCGAGCCTGCCATGCGACTGGGTATCACGGTAACGAAGAAGATCGGTGATGCGGTGGTGCGCAACCGCATGAAGCGCCGGTTTCGCGCGCTCGCCCGTGCACTCCTTCCTGACAGCGGATTTCCTGGCGCGGATCATGTGCTGATTGGCCGCGAGGGTGGAATAGAGCGCGATTTCGCGCTGCTGGAAGCCGAGCTGGAGAAAGCGCTGCGCAAGCTGCGCAAAACAATATGATGGCGCGCCTGCTCGTCGGCATTGCACGCCTGTGGCAGTGGGGCCCTTCGCGCCTAATGCCGCCCACCTGCCGCTATCACCCGAGCTGCTCGCATTATGCCATCGGCGCAATCATGAAATATGGGGCAATCAAGGGTAGCTGGCTTGCGCTGAAACGGCTATTGCGCTGCCACCCTTGGGGTGGATCGGGCCATGATCCGGTCCCTTGAGGTCTGAATAAAACACACGCCGTGCGGCGGGGAGCAACATTACGTGGACGACAAGCGCAATCTGATACTGGCCGTGCTGCTGACCGGGCTGATCCTTTTCGGCTGGCCTTATGTGGCAGAGCGGCTGTTCCCCGGTTCTACCAAACCCGCCGTCACCCAGCAGCAGAGCGCGCCGCAGACCCCCCAGTCTGGAGCAAACGCACCCGGCGCGCCCGCGTTGGCCCCATCCATGCCTACGACTCCCCTGTCCCGCGCCACAGTCTTGACGCAAAGCCCCCGAGTCGTCATCGAAACGCCTAAGCTTACCGGCTCGATCGCGCTGAAAGGTGCGCGAATCGACGACATCACCCTACCCACCTACCGGGAGACGGTGAAAAAAGATTCGCCGCCGATCCGACTGTTCTCGCCGGCGGGCACACAGAACGCATATTTCGCTGGATTCGGTTGGGCCGGTGAGGGCGTAAAAGCGCCGGATGCCAACACAGTCTGGCAGGCATCGGGCCAAAAGCTGACCCCCACCAGCCCGGTTACACTGCGGTGGAACAACGGCGTGGGCCAGCTGTTTGAGATCGCGCTATCGGTCGATGCCAACTACATGATCACCGCGCGCCAGAGCGTGACCAACCGCAGCGCAGGCGCGGTGGCGGTGCGCTCGTATGGCTTCATCAGCCGGGCCGGTCATTCCAAGGATCCCTCAACCTGGACGATTCATACCGGCCCGATCGGCGTTTTCAACGAGGCCGCCAACTATGACATCGAATTCGAGACACTCGATGAAGACGGTATATCCGAGCGCCTGCCTTCCACTGGCGGGTGGATCGGTTTTACCGATCATTACTGGCTGGCGGCGCTGGTGCCGGATCAGAAAGCCAGTTTCGACGGCCAGTTCCGTAAAGGCGCCGGGCAAAGCTATCAGGCAGACTACAGCCTGCCGCCCGTCGTCCTCGGCCCCGGCAAGGCACTACAGCAATCTACCGCGCTGTTTGTGGGCGCGAAGGAAGTCAAGGTGTTGGAAGGGTATCAGGATGCTGGTATCGCGCTGTTCGACCGCTCGATCGACTGGGGCTGGTTCTACTGGTTCGAGAAACCGATCTTCGCACTGCTGCATTGGCTGTTTACCCAGATCGGAAATTTCGGTGTGGCGATCATTTGCCTCACCTTCGTGGTGCGGGCGCTCATGTTCCCTGTCGCGCAGAAGCAGTTCGCCTCGATGGCGGCGATGCGCGCGATCCAGCCCAAAATGAAGGCGCTTCAAGAGAAGCACAAGGACGACAAGCCCAAGCTGCAGCAGGAGTTGATGGACCTCTACAAGAAGGAAAAGGTCAACCCCTTCTCTGGCTGCGTGCCAATATTTCTGCAAATCCCGATCTTCTTCGCGCTCTACAAGGTACTCCAGCTCACGATCGAGATGCGGCACCAGCCCTTTGCGCTATGGATAAAGGATCTCTCCGCACCAGACCCATTGCATGTGCTGAACCTGTTCGGCCTGCTGCCCTTCACGCCGCCTGCTTTCCTGGGCATTGGTATTCTCGCTATCATTCTTGGCATCACCATGTGGTTGCAGTTCAGGCTTAATCCCGCACCGATGGACGAGATGCAGAAGCAGATCTTCGCGCTGATGCCGTGGATGATGATGTTCATCATGGCCCCCTTCGCGGCGGGATTGCTGATCTACTGGATCACCTCTAATATCCTGACGATCGCACAACAAAAGTGGCTCTATAGCCGCCACCCGCAGCTAAAGCAGGCACCAGCGCAGTGACGGATGCAGCAGACGACGCAGCAATGCAAAAAGAACAGGCCCGGCGCATCTTTGCCGGGCCGATTACCTTCCTGCGTTCCGCGCCGTCCCTACAATTTCTCCCCGAACCTGTGGTCAACGAGGTAGCCTTTGCCGGACGCTCCAACGTCGGCAAGTCCTCGCTGCTCAATGCACTGACCAACCGCAACGCCCTGGCACGCACCTCCAACACGCCAGGACGGACACAGGAGCTTAATTTCTTCGATGTAGGGGAACCCCTGCTGTTCCGCCTCGTCGATATGCCCGGCTATGGCTACGCCAAGGCGCCCAAGGATGTGATGAAGCAATGGCGTTTCTTGGTGAACGATTACTTACGCGGACGTGCAGCACTGAAGCGCACACTGCTGTTGATCGACGCGCGCCACGGTATCAAGGATGTGGACCGCGATATCATGAAAATGCTCGATGACGCTGCGGTAAGCTATCGCATCGTGCTGACCAAGACGGACAAGATCAAGGCGTCGGAGCTGGCGGAAGTCACTGCGCGAACCATCGCTGAGGCGCGCACCCGTCCCGCCGCACACCCCGAAATCATCGCCACATCATCCGAAAAAGGCATGGGGCTGGCAGAACTGAGAAGCGCCGTTATCGAGGCGTTGGACTAAAGAAGGCGACGAAATGCTGACAATCATCATTGGCAACAAGGCTTATTCAAGCTGGTCGCTGCGTGGCTGGCTTGCGGTGAAGCAATCCGGCCTCCCTTATG
>JADYXV010000106.1 GCA_020853995.1 Novosphingobium sp. | reverse complement strand
TGCCGATCGCACACTGGTCCACACCGCGCTTGCCGCCATCATCGAAAACGCCTGCCGCTATTCCCCCGATGGATCGCCGGTGACCGTCCGGGCGACGGTGGAAGGCGACCGTTGCAGCGTGACCGTGTCTGACAAGGGGTCTGGCATACCTGCCGACGAATTGCCGCTGGTGTGCGAGCGGTTCTTCCGGGGATCGAACAGCACCGCGGTTCCGGGTGCAGGCACCGGCCTGTATCTTGCCACCACCCTGCTTGATGCCAATGGCGGCCTGCTGGACATCGCCTCGACGAACGAAGCTGGCCCCGCCTCTGGCACCACCGTTACCGCCAGCCTGCCTTTGGCCCGCGCCACTGTTACCGAATTGTGGGAAGCTGCATAATGTCTGTCTATTCGCCCCGGCAGTTCAAAGTTCTGTGCATCGAGGACGAGCCGGAAATCCTGCGCGATATTGCCGATGAGCTGGCCGATCACGGCTTTATGGTTGATCAGGCCCCCAGCGCCGAGGCAGCGCTGCCGCAAATTGATGCTGGCACGCCTGATCTGATCATTTGCGACATGCAGATGCCGGGGATGAACGGGTTACAATTGCTGCAAAAACTGCGCGCGCGTGGTGATGCCATCGCCAATGTGCCGTTCGTTTTCCTGACAGCTTTCGGGGATCGGGAAACCGCCATTCACGGGCGCAAGGCAGGCGCGGATGACTATCTGGTAAAGCCGGTGGATTTCGATCTGCTGATCGCGGCGGTGGAAAGCCATTTGCGCAACGCCGCGCACCGTGAAGCCGCCACGCGCACAGCCGCCACGCTGGAAACCGAAGCGCTGGTGCCGGGGTACGATCAACTGATCGATTATCTGGCCACGCAGAGCGTCGGCATGGCGCTGGCCGTGATCAAGATGGATACCCAGCCCGAACTTGCCCGCCGGTTCGATGGCAAAAGCGACAAGCATTTCAACCGCCTGATCCTGCGCCTTGCCCATAGCAAGGGCTTGCGCGTTTTCCGCCTGCAACCCCACGTGTGGATTGCCGCGATGGCCGATGCCGCCAGCCTTCAGGCCGCGCTGGCGCCGTTGGTCCAGATGGAATTGCGTGACCGCCTGTCATCGGGCACCGGCTTGGCAAAGATCACCCATTCCGTCGTGCTGGCCCGAACCAGCACAGGCGAAGCGCCACCTGCCCTGATTGACCGCATGATGGAATCCGCCCGTCTGCTGCAACGTGAAGGCGGCGCACGGATGCTGGAGCTGGAGGGGCCGGAATTGTCCGAATTGCGGCTGGCAGGAGCCATCCGTTCGGAACTGGTCGGCGCGATTGATCAGGGCGAATTGCACGTCCATTTCCAGCCAAAGGTCGATGCCGAAACCGGCCTGCCACGCTCAGGCGAAGTGCTGGTGCGCTGGCAAAGCCCGCTGCTGGGCCACCTGTCGCCTGCAATGTTCATTCCCGTGGTGGAACGTGCTGGCCTGCTGCCGCACGTCACCGACTGGGTATTGCAGCAAACCGCGCTGGCACAAGTTGCGCTTGTGGCCGATGGCCTGCCCGCGCGGCTGGCGGTGAACATTGGCGCCAGCGAATTCAACGCAGACCTGCCCGACCGGATCACCCGGATTTTTCAGGAATATGGCGCGGATGAAAGCCTGCTTGAAGTGGAAGTCACCGAAACATCCGTCCTGACCGATCCTGCTGCGGCCGAGGCCATTGTCCAGGCGCTGCATGCGCGCGGTATCACCGTGGCGCTGGATGATTTCGGCACCGGCTATTCATCGCTGTCGCACCTGCAAAACTGCACGATCGATACGATCAAGATCGACCGCAGCTTTGTCACGCGGGTGGCAGAGGCAGGCCCTGAACAGACCATCGTGCTGGGCATTATCGGCATTGCCCGCATGCTGGGCATGGAAACCGTGGCCGAGGGCGTAGAGCTTGAATCGCAACGCGCGTGGCTTGCGCTTAACGCCTGCGACACCCTGCAAGGCTACATGATCTCGCGCCCCGTCCGCTTTGAAGATTACCGCGCCTGGCTGGCCGATTGGTCTAAAGCCGCCTAAATCACGCCCCGAACCCACTGCACAATTGCGCTGACGGGCATGGCGCCTGCTTGCCGCGCAATCTCGTTCCCGCGATGGATCACGACCAGCGACGGGATGGACCGGATGGCATAGCGCGTGGCAATGGCCTGCTCGGCCTCGGTATCCAGCTTGCCCAGGCGCACGCGCGGTTCAAGCTGCGCTGCGGCGGCTTCGAACGCGGGGGCCATCTGGCGGCACGGCCCGCACCACGCCGCCCAGAAATCCACCACCAGCGGAATATCGCTTTTCGCGGCATGGGCATCAAAGTTGGCAGACGTCAGCACCAGCGGCCTGCCCATGAACAGCCCGGCCCCGCATTTTCCGCAAGTGCCGCCGCCCAACTTTGTGGTGGGCACGCGGTTGCGGCTGGCGCAGGCCGGGCAGCAAATGATCAAGGTTTCAGACATGGTACTGGCCTTCCACGGTTCGGGTTGCCTCTGCATACGCCATGCCGGACGATATGCCCACTATCCGCATGGCGGAGAGCGCCGCGCTTTTGCCTATCCCACACATAGACGCCCCATAAGCTGCGCTTTTCCAAGGCTTTGGAGGGCTTATGAAACGCATTGCGCATGGTGTGGCCTTGATCGCACTCGCCATTGCCGTCGTGCTTGGCACCATGCGGGCGGGCCTGTGGAATCCATCGTATGAAGAGGTGAAGGCCACCCAAGCCACCACCCCTTCAACCTTCGAAAAGGTCGGCACCGCCAACTTGCACATGCGCGATGAAGGCCCGCGAGGCGGCCCCGTCATCGTGATGCTGCACAGTTCGATGACCAACTTGCGCGAATGGGACGCATGGGCCGATGCGTTGACCGACAAATACCGTGTGATCCGCTTCGACTGGCCGCCCTATGGCTTGTCGACCGATAGTGCGCCGTCCACCGGTATGCCAGGCATCGTCACCCTGCTGGAAAAGGTCGTTGCGCAAAAGGGCGTGGACCGGTTCGCCATAGTCGCCACCTCAAGCGGATCGACCATCGCCACGCTTTATGCCGCACGCCACCCCGATCAGGTCACCGCGCTGGCCCTGTCGGCCCTGCCGCTGGAAGCCCCGCCGCCCACCGATTTCAGCCAGCTGATGTGGGCGATGATCTGGACGCACGAAACGCTGGTGCCCAATTATTACCCGCGCGCCTATTATCGCCAGTCGCTGTCAGAATTGTATGGCAAACCCGAGCGGCTGACCGATGAAACGGTCGACTGGTATTACCAGACCAACACCATTCCCGGCGGCTTTGCCCGCGTGAAGGAATATTGGGAGGCAAACAAAAAGGCCGTCTGGGCCAAAGGCGCGGCAGGCGATGCAGCCAAAGTCACCGCGCCCATCCTGCTGCAATGGGGTGACCGCGATCCCGTTCTGCCCAAAGCGCTGGCCGCCAAAGCCGTCACCCAGTTCAAAGCCGCGAAGGTGGACCTGATCCACTACCCCGACGTCGGCCATTACCCGATGCTCGAACTCCCCGCAGACACCGCACGCGATTTGCGCCAATGGTTCGACAAGGTGCTGAAATAGAGTGGCCTTTTCCCCGCTTTCATACGGTTCTCATAACATCGTCATGCTGAACTTGTTTCAGGATCCATCTATCAACGCGCACGGCGGTTCGTGGGGAGAAATGGATGCTGAAACAAGTTCAGCATGACGGCCTTTTTTCACGACCTCTGCCAAATGAAAGACAGTTAAATGACCGTGCTTCCCGATATCGCCGGCATGTGGGCGCTCCACGGCACCACCCTCGCCCCCGATGGCGGGGTGCTCTATGAGTGGGACGCAGACCTCGAACTCGTCCCAACCCCCACCGGCTTTTCCACGATCACCAGCACCAAAGGCGGCGCGAGCGGCGGCCGCAACTCCCGCTCCCTCAGCTTCGCCGAAAAGCTCACCGCCCTTCCCGATGGTCGCTGGCATTTGCGCTACGGCTACGAAGCCGACCCGGAGCATGATGCCACGGCGAGCCACGAGTTCTTCGGCCTCGCGCAACTGACCTTCGCAGCAGACTTGGAAAGCGGCGAGGGCACGTCGTGCAATTACAATGGGCGATATGTGGTGATGCGGTTGGCGGTGGTGCGGGCCGTTCAATAACGCGCATCATTCCGGAATTGATCGATCTGGTGCATCCGCTCGTGCAGGATTGTGACGATGCCCACTGCGCCATCGGTCAGGACGCGCCAATAAATGTAGTGATGCTCATACCGGCAATAGAAGCCGTCCACATTGAATTCAGGGGGCACATCGCGCCATGGAATTTGGCGGGTGGCGATATGTTCGAAACGGGTAAACATGCCGCGAATGTATCGTTCGGCCTGATCTGGTCCCCAAATGTCGCGCGTGTAAACGTAAATTTCGTCGATGCGCCGACTGGCTGCCTGCTGGATACGATACGAGGCCATCAGAATTAACGCCGCGTATTGCGGGCGATGACGGCATCGGCATCCAGCGGTTGGTAATCACTTTCGGGGGCGGCGAAGGCCTTAACCAATTCGGCCTTCAATAGCGCAATGCGTTCGCCCTCCACCCGCTCTTTATCGCGGCGGATCAGATCGCGGACATATTCACTGACATTTTCATAAGTCCCGGCATCACCGACATTGGCGCTGACGAAATCGCCCAACGCGCCGCTGACGCGTACATTCAAAGTCATGGCTTTTGACATTGCATCACCTCGCATGTCCACAAGATATGGAATATTGTGGACACATGCAAGGATTGCCTTACCCCTCGCCCCCATCAAACGCCGCCACTTTCGCCCGCAGCAGCGGTGCCAGATCGCGGCCTATCGCGATCACATCCTCCACCGGATCGAACCCGCGCAGGATGAACGCGCTGACGCCTGCCGCGTAGTAATCCATCAGCGCGTCGGCCAGTTGCTCTGGCGTTCCCACAAGGCAGCCGGAATTGCTTTGGCCGCCGCGCAATTGGTTGATGCCGTTCCAGAAGCATTTTTCGAGGCGGTCACCGCGCCCGGCCAAGGCTTCTGTGCGGCGGAAGCCGTCGGCTTTGGCGGCAGGCGTGTTGGTTGCGAGTTTGCCCATGTTGGCGGCGACGATATCGCGAATGCCATCGGCGCGCGCCCATGCGGTTTCTTCGGTGCGGGCCATGATGATGCGGATCGACATCAGGAAGCGCGGGGTGCGGCCATGTTTTGCGGCTTCGGCGCGCACTTTGCCAACCACCTCGGTCATGCCTTCGACCGTATCGGACAGCGTGGCGAACATGTCGCAGCATTCGCCCGCCACGGCCAGCGCCGCCGGGCTCATCCCGCCGAAATAGACAGGGATCGGGGCGGTGGGCTTTACCGCAGCAAACCCGCCGTTGAAGCGGAACCATTTACCTGCGTGATCGAACGGCGCGGCCTCGGTCCACATCCGGCGCAGCAGGCCGATATATTCGCGCGCACGGTCGTAGCGTTCAACCTTGGTCTGGTAATCGCCATCGGCCTGCGTTTCTTCATCGCTGGCGGCGGTGATGATGTGCACCCCCACCCGCCCCGGCATCAACCGGTCAAGCGTGGCCAGCATGCGCGCGGCCATCGTTGGCGGGATAAAGCCCGGGCGGTGCGCCAGCATCACGCCCAAACGCTTGGTCTGCGCCGCCACAAAGCCTGCAATCGTGAAGTTATCGGGCATGATCGAGGCATTGGCGATGAGCACCTTGTCATAGCCCCATTCATCATGCAGCCGCGCCATCCGTGCGATGCCTTCAGGTTCGAAGGTATCGAACGGCAGCGGGTGCGTCTCGCTCGATATGTTGTGGTTTAGCAGTCCGTTGATTTCTACAGGCATGAACCCGCCCCTACTTTGCGGCCGAGCAGGGACCGGCCTTTGGCGGGGCCAGTTCCTGTTGCGCTTTTGCCGGAAGCGCGACCGCCATGACCAAAGCTGCGAATAATGCGAAACGGCCCTTCATTTACCCTCCAAGGCAGCCTCGGCCGCCACCACATCTGCCGGATCCAGATCATAACGCAGCATCACAAGGATCGCGGCACCCATCGCCAGCGCGGGCACCACGGCCACGCACAGCATCACCGCCAGCACCGCGCTATCGCTTTGCACCACTGCCGCAGCGCCGGACGACGAGACATAGCCCATTGCCGACAGGAACCCGCCCATCGCGGCCACCGCAGCAGCGGCAGAAAGCTTGTCGAACAATGTGGTAAAGCCCGCAAACGCGCCTTCGCGGCGTTGCCCGCTTTGCACATAGTCATAACGCACCGCATCAGACAGCAGCGCATAAGCGCACAAGATCATGCCACCGCCGGAAAACCCGCTGAACACGGCGCGCACCAGCACACCTGCAACCGGCTCACCCGCGCCTGCCAGCAACCACGAAAGATGGGCGAGCCCGAACCCTGCCATCGCCGCAATATAGCAGGCCTTCTTGCCCGCCCGCGCCGCAAGCCGCACCCACACCGGCATGGACAGCACCATAGCAGCGGTTGATGCCATGAAGTAATTGCCCAGCGCCCCGTCGCCTGCTTCCAGCACATAGCGGCTGAAATAGGCCATCGCCGCAGACCCGATCGAGGCACCGAACAGCAGGAAGATATGCGCCGTGGCCAATATGCGGAACGGGCGGTTGGCCCAGGCAAGGCGCGCCTGACGGACAAGGTTATACCCGCGCGCGCTGCCCTCTGGCGGCACGGTGCGCGGGGCGTGGGCCATCAGCCGCAATGCCAGCAGCGTCGTGGCCAGCACCACCGCACCCACCACCAGCGCGACGATCATATGCCCGTCGCGCCCCGCCCCGAACCGCACCAGCAGCCAAGCGGGCATGGTTGATCCCAGCAGCGTGCCAACAGCTGTGCCATAAGTGCGCCACGCCATCAGGCGCGTGCGTTCCTGCGGATCGGATGAACTTTCCACCAGCATGGCAAGGCCGGGGATGGTAAGCAGGGTATAGCCCGAAGCATGCAGCGCCAGCGCCACGGTGACGAACACTTGCGTCCAGACCACAGATCCTAAATCGGGCACCCCAAACAGCATGGCAAGGCCCAGCGGCATGGCGACCCCGCCCAGCGCCAGAAACGGCAAACGCCGGCCCCAACGCGTGCGCGCATTATCGCTCCACGCGCCCACCGCCGGATCAAGGAAACCGTCGTAAATCTTTACCAGCGCAAATATCAGCCCCGCCGTGCCCGCTGCCAGCCCGGTATTGTCGGTCAGGAAGCGCAAGCCCAGAACTGTCACCACGTTCTGCCCTGCGGCATGGGCCACAGGTATGCAGAACGAACCAGAACGGATGGCCCAGATGCCTGGTTGTGCCATCCGGGTTTCCATAGGGCCTTAGCCCTCCACCAGTGTAACGCTGATATCGGCCATGCCTTCACGCATCGCCTTGAGCGGCGCATATTCAGCGCTGTTCCAGAACTTCAGCGCGGTTTCGCGGTCCGGCCATTCGATCACCACGGCGGCCCCGCCATCACTGCCTGCGCCTTCCAGCACTTGCCCGCCGCGCCCGCGTACGATGTATTTGCCGCCCATCGCTTCAACAATCTTTGCGGTGGGCGGGGAATAGCGTGTGGTGAACCCTTCGCGATCATGGACATGGGCGGTGATGATGAACCAGGCGGGCATGGGAATCTCCTTGGAAACAAAAGACTGACGGCCCGCGCGCCTTTGCGCCAAGCCCTCTCCCGCCCTGTCCGACAGGCGGAGCATCCCGCTCTTCCCCCATTTGCCCGCTCTTCCCCCATTTGAAAGCAGGCCGCACGGGCGCTAAGGCTTTGGCTGAATATCACGGTCCCAAGAGGAGCATCCCCATGCAAGCGCGCGTCGTCAGCCTTTCCCGCACCGGCGGCCCCGAAGTGATCGAATGGACCGATGTTACCCTGCCCGCGCCTGCTGCCGGTGAAGTCATGGTCGAACATACCGCTGTCGGGCTCAACATGATCGACACTTACCACCGGCGCGGCATATATCCGATGACACTGCCCTGCGGCCTTGGCGTGGAGGCCGCTGGACGCGTGATCGCGGTGGGCGAAGGCGTGACCAGCCTTGCCGTGGGTGATCGCGTCGCCAGCTTCGGGCCGGACCTTGGCGCTTATGCCACCGCGCGCATTTACACCGCTGCCAGCCTGTTCAAGCTGCCCGATGCGATCAGCGACCAGACCGCCGCCGCCGCCATCCTCAAGGCCTGCACGACAGAGTTTCTGGTCGAACGCTGTGCCCATGTGGAGGCTGGCATGCCAGTGCTGGTCCATGCAGCCGCAGGCGGGGTCGGCCTGTTGCTGGTACAATGGCTAAAGCACGTGGGCGCAACCGTGATCGGCACCGTTTCCACGCAAGCAAAGGCCGATGCCGCTCGCGCCGCCGGGGCGGATCATGTGATCAATTATGCCACCGATGCCGTCGCCCCCGCCGTGCGTGATCTGACGCAAGGTAAGGGCGTGCGCGTCACTTTCGATGGCGTGGGCCTTGATACGTGGGAGGCCAGCCTTGATTCCACCGGCAAGCGCGGGTTGATCGTCAGCTATGGCAATGCGTCTGCCCCCGTCACCGGCATCAGCCTTGGCGTGCTGGCGCAGAAGGGCTCACTCTACAACACGCGGCCCATGCTCTACCATTATTACGAAGACCCTGCCGAGCGCGCAGCAGGTGCGGCAAGGGTGTGGGACATGATCGCCAGTGGCGCGCTCGATGTCACCATCGGCCAGACATATGCGCTGGCAGATGTGGCACAGGCGCACATCGATCTGGAGGCACGCCGCACCACAGGTTCAACCGTGCTGGTGGTCTGACAAACCGCCCGTTGGCAAACGTGTGCGCTTGTGCGATAATGTACACAAGCAAACACACAAGGCCCCGCCCATGACCAGCACCACCATGACAATCCGCGTGCCTTTGGCCGTGCAGGAGCAATTGGCCCGCCTGTCGCAAAGCACCAAACGCAGCCGGTCCTACCTCGCGGGTGAGGCGGTTGCGGCCTATGTCGAACGCGAACTGGCCATCATCGAAGGCATCGAACGCGGCCTTGCCGACATGAAAGCGGGCCGCGTTACGCCGCATGAAGAGGTGATGGCGCGGGCCTATGAGATCATTACCGAAGCAAGGCTGAAGCGGTCCACACCCCAATGAGGCGCGTTGTCTGGTCTGATGCAGCGCGTGACGATTACTTTCAAATTCTGCGTTTCATCGCCGACGACAATCCTGATGCCGCCGAACGCGTGGTGCAGACAATCGAAAAAACCGGCAATGCCCTCGCCCTGTTCGCCACCGGCCATCCCGGCCGCGTCAACGGCACGTACGAAAAATCCGTCGCCCGCCTGCCGTACATCATCGTTTACACGCTGAGCGACAACGACACCGTCGTCACGATCCTGCAAGTCATCCACACATCGCGCGACTGGCCGCAGGAAGGGCACCCGGAATGACCGCCGCCCCGACGTCCTTTGAACGCTCGGCCCGCAAAGGTCTGCTGGCATGGGCAAGCCTGCTGGTCGGCGCGGTGTTCATTTACGGTGCATACACCGTTGATCCGCAGAAGAACTGCGATGAAACGGGGCGGGAATGTGCGCCCTGGCTGGTGCCGGTTGCCGGGATCATGGGGTGGTGCATTACCGCGATGGCGCTGGGCCAGTTGTGGGCCAATCCGCGCCAAGGCTATGCCATTGATGCGCAAACGGGTGATCTGGCGTGGTGGAAGAACCGCACATCGCGCAGCGCAGGCGATATGGGCCGCATCCATCCCTCGCGCATCGCCAGCATCCGTATCATTCAGGATGACGGCATGACCCTCAGCCTGATCGGCGAGGATGGTGAGCGGCTGGCCTTCTTCGACGAGGAACTGGTGCCGTGGCCCTGCGATAGCTGGGCTGAACAATTGCAGAGCGCCTATCCGCACATCTTGATCGAAAAGCAGGGCTAACCCGCCTCTACCAGCTCCACCAATTCGCCCGCCGCGCCGCGCGTGGTGCCAGCACGGCGGCCTTCATAGAGCGCGCCCTCGCGCAGCGCAGGCGGTACAATCCATT
>JADYXV010000105.1 GCA_020853995.1 Novosphingobium sp. | reverse complement strand
CAAGTGCAGATGGCCGGGACGTTTGCCGATTCGACGCTGTCACTGGCGCGGTTCTCGGGCACGACACCCAATGGCGGGACGGTGAGCGGGAGTGGCAGCATCGGTCTTGCCAACCTTGCCGAGCGAGGCCCCTCGATTGATTTGCGGCTGTCTGCCAAGAATGCGGCGCTGATCAATCGGGACGATATGGCCGCAGCAGTGACCGGCCCGCTGCGCATTGTCAGCGATGGCGTGGGCGGAACCATTGCGGGCCGTGTGCGGATTGAAACCGCGCGCTGGATGCTTGGTAACGCCAGCGTCGTGGCTGAATTGCCCAACATTGCCACGCGTGAAGTGAACGCGCCTGCCGATGCCGCGCCCGCGCGCGTCGCGGCGACGCCGTGGCGCTTCCTGATCGATGCCGCCGGTGCCAATCGCATTGCTGTGCGGGGGCTTGGGCTGGATAGCGAATGGGGCGCAGATATCCGTTTGCGCGGCTCCACAGCAGCACCGCAGATTTTCGGCACGGCTGATCTGGTGCGCGGCGGCTATGAGTTTGCGGGCAAGCGCTTTGAACTGACGCGCGGGCGCATCCGGTTCACCGGACAAGTGCCGGTCGATCCGCTTCTGGATATTGTGGCAGAAGGCGATGCCAACAATGTCAGCGCCAAGATTTCGATTACCGGTTCAGGCTTCAAACCGATCATCACGTTCTCGTCGACGCCTGCCTTGCCTGAAGAGGAATTGTTAAGCCGGTTGTTGTTCGGCAGTTCGATCACGCAGATTTCTGCGCCGGAAGCGGTGCAATTGGCATCTGCGTTGGCAAGTTTGCGCGGCGGTGGCGGGCTTGATCCGATCAACAAATTGCGCGCGGCGATCGGGCTGGACCGATTGCGCATTGTGGGTGCTGATCCTTCGATCGGGTCCAGTACCAGCATTGCCGTGGGCAAGTATCTGGGGCGCAGGGTGTTTGTTGAACTGATTACGGATGGCGGCGGCTATAGCGCCACGTCGGTAGAGTTCCGCATCACGCGCTGGCTGGCGGTTTTGGCAACAGTGTCAACCATCGGTGATGAAAGCATCAACTTGCGGGCCAGCAAGGATTATTGATCCGCTGTAACGGTGGTGCAACACCGTCTTTAAACGGACACTTGCACGTGGCCTTGAATAGGGATGACCAACGCATCCCGCCCGCTGCTGCTATGCGATCTTACCCAAAGTTATGCGCCGCACGGTGGCGGCGGTATTGGCACGTATCTGCGCGAAAAGCAGAGCTATGTTCTGGACCACACACCGCACCGGTTGTTGCAAATCGTCCCCGGCCCTGAAGACCGCATTGTTGAACAAGGCCGGCATATCTGGGTTGAAGTTGGCGCAGACCAGGTGCGCGGCAGCCCGAACTATCGCTTCATCATGCGCACCAGCGTTGTGCGTGAAGTGCTGGAACGGTACCGGCCGGACTTGATCGAATCCCAATGCCCGTGGGTGCTGCCGTGGACTGCGATCAATTATGCCAAGGCGTTTCCGCATACCGCGTTGGTGGCCGGTTATCACACTGATTTTCCCGAAGCGCATATCTACCGCGTCGGCTCCAGCTTGTTCGGAAGCTTTGTCGCGCGCGGGTTGCGACGGTTGGCCACCGGCTATGCGCAACTGACGTACCGTGAATTTGACCGCGTTTACACGTTGAGCACGGTGATGGCAAAGGCACTGGACGAATACGGCATCGCGCACGTCGATGTCTTGTCGCTGGGCGTGGATACAGATTTGTTCCACCCGAAGCGCCGTGATCCTGCATGGCGCGATAGCCTGGGTTTGAAAGCCCGTGGCCCGTTACTGGTCTACGCCGGACGCCTCGATAATGAAAAGCGCGCCTATCGCTTATTGGAGATGTTCAAGCGCCTGCCATCGTCGCTGGATGCGGGGCTGGTGTTGATCGGGGATGGCAAGCTGCGCGACACGCTGGAAGAACATTCGCGCGGCTGGCAAGTGGCCTTTCCCGGCTATATCTCTGACCGGACGCAATTGGCGCAAAGCCTTGCATCTGCTGATATTTACGTTTCAGCTATGGCGGATGAGACATTCGGCATTTCGGTAATTGAAGCCCAGGCCAGCGGCCTTCCCATCGTCGGCGTTGCTTCGGGCGCGATGCCTGAACGGGTGCCTGCTGGAACGGGCGTGCTGGTTCCGGTTGATGATTCAGAAGCGATGGCCAAGGCCGTTGTCGCGGTGTGGCGCGGCAACCATCGCCAGATGGGGCAGGCTGCGCGGTGCCACGTAGCCGGCCGTTATGAGTGGCGGCAGACGTTTGAGGCTTTGCTGGGCGAAGTCTATCCCAAAGCACTGCGGGCAGCGGAAGAGCGCATGGAAAAGGGCCGCTCCGGATGGAACGGCCCTGGTATTCTTTTCAACCGCGATCTGATCAGGCAGGCAAGCCGCTGATCGATTTCACTTCCATGAAATCCTTCAGGCCATAAAGCCCGCCTTCACGGCCATTGCCCGATTGCTTGTAACCGCCAAACGGCGCGCCGGGGCTGGGGCCCCAGTTGTTGATGGCTACCATGCCAGCGCGAAGTTCCGGGGCCACTGCAGCGGCCTTGGCCGGATCGCCGGTGATGCAGGCTGAAAGGCCGTAAGTAGTGTCGTTGGCAATTTCGATGGCCTGATCAAGGCTGTCATAGGCCATGATCGTGGCGACGGGGCCAAAGATTTCTTCCTGCGCAATCCGCATATCGGGCGTCACGCCTGAAAAGACGGTTGGCTTGATGTAGTAACCACGGTTGACGTTGGCAGGCAGATCGGGGCCACCGGTTTCCAGCTTTGCGCCTTCATCAATGGCCGATTGGATAAGGCCGCGAATCTTGTCGAACTGCGTCTTGTTGACGACAGGGCCGATATGCGCGCCTTCTTCCATCGGATCGCCCACAGTGGTTGCGGAATACATCGCCGATACAAAAGCAGCGGCTTCATCAGCACGTTCGCGCGGGACAAGGATGCGCGTCGGTGAAATGCAGCTTTGGCCGCTGTTGACCAAGGGGCCAGAGGCGGTTGACGGCAAATAGGCGGCAAAATCGGCATCGGGCAGCACCACGTTGGGGGACTTGCCGCCCAGTTCCTGATGAACGCGCTTGACCGTATCGGCAGCAGCTTTGGCCACCAGAATGCCCGCGCGGGTAGAGCCCGTGAAGCTGACCATGTCGATGCCGGGGTGCGAACTGATGGCCGTGCCAACGCCCGGACCATCACCCTGAATCAGGTTGAACACGCCCGCAGGAACGCCCGCTGCATCAAGGATTTCGGCAAAAATCGCCGCGTTTGTAGGGCACTCTTCCGACGGCTTCAGGATCATGGTGTTGCCAGCGGCAATCGCCGGTGCAACTTTGAGCGCGATCTGGTTCAGCGGCCAGTTCCACGGCGTGATCATGCCGACCACGCCGATGGGTTCGTAAGCCACCTTATACGCGCCGTTGTCTTCCAGGAAATTGAAGTTCTTGAGCGCGGCCATGGTGCCAAGAAACCCGCCAATGCCCGCGCCAACCTGGGCGGTGCTGGCAAAGCTGACGGGCGCGCCCATTTCTTCGGCCATTGCTGCGGCCAATTCGGGCACACGCTTTTTGTATTCGGCAACGATCCGGTCCATCAGCGCAAGGCGTTCCTCGCGCGTGGTCTTGCTGAAAGTCTTGAACGCGGCTTGGGCGGCTGCAACGACCTTATCGACGTCTGCCTGCGTGCCCAAAGTGATGGCGC
Source organism: Novosphingobium sp. (assembly GCA_020853995.1). GTDB lineage: Bacteria > Pseudomonadota > Alphaproteobacteria > Sphingomonadales > Sphingomonadaceae > Novosphingobium. The sequence continues at coordinate 2,832 of JADYXV010000105.1, read as the reverse complement.
AGCACGCCTCTTCGGTGGCCGGGTTGATCACTTCGTGGCGTTTGCCGCCTTCGCTATCGACCCATTGGCCATTGATGTAGTGCTGCAGCCTCTCGCGCATGGCGAACTCCCAAACTGAATACAAAAGTTAGTGTTCCGAACGGTTTTCGATCGGATATACCACAGGCCAGAGGCTAGGCATTAGCATTGCGTTATGCAACCCACTCCCGTGGATGTGAGCGTCTTCAGACGCGGCGACCGCGAAACAATTGCACAAGCCCGACGATCAGCGCGACCACCAGCAAGATGTGAATAAGTCCTGCGGTTACCTTGAACGCAAACACGCCGAGCGCCCACAAAACGAAAAGAATCAGTGCGACGGTTAATAACATGAGGGTTCTCCCGGTGGCCCTCCCGCCAGTGTTCCCGCAGCCCAAATCCGCGAACGCCCTGATTGGTTCCATCGTCAAAAACGGTGAACGTAGCCAAACTGATTGATTCTCCGGTGCCGGCGATAACCTTTTCTTTGTAACCGGTTGCTAGTCATCGAAATAATGGGAACAGCGCCATTTCTTCAGCGCGGAAAATCGCAACAAACCGTAGGCACGACCAGTGCCCGCTGGATCATTGCGGGCACTTTTCTGGCGCTTTTGGCGCTTACGGCGGCGCTGGTGGCAGCGTTCCGCAATTCCACAAGCATTGCCGATGAATATGCCCGTACCGAGGAGCGGAGGCTGGTTGAGCGCTTTGTCGAGCGCAACGGACGCGAGATTGCCGAGGCAGGCATGCTGCAAGTCCAATGGGATGAGGCGGTAACCAAGTTGAACAGCCCCGAAGTCGAACCGTGGGCGCGCAACTTTCTGGCAGGCTATTTCTGGGGCAGCCATCGCATCGATCATCTTTACCATGTGCGCTTTGACGGAACGCTGGTGCACTGCTGGAAAGGCGCGAAGCTGGAAGGCAATTGCCGGTTTGACGGCTTGAAAAAGCAGATCAATGAACTGGTCAAACGCTCGATCAAAGAAACCCGCAGCGATGTAAAACCGGTGCAGTGGCGCAATCATGGTGGCGTGAGTTGGCCTTATGATGCCAAAGGACGGCCTATTCCGCGCGGGATGTCAGCGTTGATGCGCCATAACGGCGAGGCTGCTTTCGTGGCGGTTGCATCGGTCGTTCCCGACGTGCAGCCAGCGCTTCTCAAAGGAGCGCCGGATTATATCGTGCTGATCCGCCATTTCGATGCACGCACGATCGCAGACATCGGCGGATCGTTACTGCTATCGGGCGTACGATTTGGTCCAAAGCCGGACGTCGCGGCCAACCGCAACACTTTTGCCCTGGAAGATATCAAAGGTTCCAACATCGGTTACGTGTCGTGGCAAGCTAAGCCTCCGGGGCCAGCGATCTTGCGGCGCACGGCACCTTTGCTTGCAGTGTACATCCTGTTTTTCATGGGTGTAGTTGCCGGTGGTGCAATCATTGTGCGCAGGATGCGCCGGACAACCAGCGAGTTGATGGCCAGCGAAGCGCAAGCACTGCACAATGCGTTGCACGATGCGATGTCGGGCTTACCGAACCGCGCGCACTTCATGCAAAAACTGCGCGAAGAACTTTCGGCCTGTGTCGAGCAGCGTGAACTGGGCGACGTTTTCGTAGCCTACATCGACATTGACCGGTTCAAGGTTGTGAACGATACGCTGGGTCACCACGTAGGCGACGAACTGGTGCGTCAGATGGCTTTGCGTTTGCGCAAGTCTCTGCCGCCAGGTGATTTTCTTTCACGCTTTGGCGGCGACGAGTTTGTGCTGATGCGCCGTTCCACCGGCGGAAAAGAGGCAGCCGATATGCTGGGCCGCCAGATCATGACGCTGATGAGCGAACCGTTCGTGATTTCCGGCAGCAATCTTGATGTCAGTTGTTCATGCGGTATCAGTTGGGGACCTGAGCAGAGCGAAGATCCGGGCGAACTGCTGCGCCGGTCCGACATCGCGCTGTACCGTGCCAAACAGCGTGGCCGGATGCGGTACCGTCGGTTCACACGGGATATGGACGCATCGGTCAAGCTGCGCCGCGAAATGGAAATGGAACTGCGCCGCGCCATTGCGCGCGATGAATTGTCATTGGCCTATCAACCTATCGTTGATGCAGTTGATGGCAAGATCGGCGGTTTTGAAGCGCTGCTTCGCTGGCCGCATCCGGAACGCGGCTTGATCCGGCCAAACTTGTTCGTGCCTGTGGCAGAAAATTCAGGGATGATGGTGCCGCTTGGCACCTGGGTGCTGCGCCGCGCTTTTACGGAATGCCGTGATTGGCCAGATTGCGACATTTCGGTGAACCTTTCGCCGCTTCAGATCATGGCGAGCGATTTCCTCCCGACGATTGATGCACTGGTACGCGAGACAGGGGCTGATCCGAGCCGCTATATCCTGGAAGTTACCGAAGGCGTGATGCTCGACCGTAGCAGCCACGTGGTAGAGGTGCTCAAGGGGCTGAATTATCGCGGTTTCCGCATCGCGCTGGACGATTTCGGGATCGGCTATTCGTCACTCAGCTATCTGCGCTCGTTCCAGTTTGACCGGATAAAGATCGACCGGTCCTTCGTGCAGAATATCGAAGCGGATCTGGATGCCCATTCGATCCTGCGCGCGATTGTTTCACTGGGCCACACGCTGCGGATGAAAGTTGTGGCCGAAGGTGTGGAAACGCCGGTGCAACGGGCGCTGGTGCAGGCTGCCGGCTGTCAGATGATCCAGGGACACTTGTTCTGGAAGGCCATGCCGCCGGAAGAGGCGCTGGCGTTGCTGGAGCCAAAGGAGGCAAAAGTTCTGCGCACCGCCTGAGTGCGGTGATGGT
>JADYXV010000104.1 GCA_020853995.1 Novosphingobium sp. | reverse complement strand
TCGGCATCTCATTCTACCAGTTCCTTGGTGATCGCTTCGGCGTCCAAGGCGCAACACCTGTCCCATGGCTGCCCCAACTCGTCATAGCCGCTCCAGCATAACCGCCCGGGAATTTGCCCCGCTTACGGGTCGAGGCACTTTTGCGCTGGCGTCACCCTGATCATGGCTTGCTGGCCCCACAGACATTCATCAGCATTCTTGAAGAAAGCGCCATTGCCGAAGACGTCGGTGATTGGATCATCGATCAAGCCTGTGCAGCGGCAGCGAATTGGAAAGAAGCTGGCCTCGGCTCGCTTCGTGTCGGCGTGAACCTGTTCCCGGTGCAGTTGCGCTCGGGCAGGTTGTACGACGTGATCCGCAACGCGCTGGCACGGCATGGCCTTGGTGCAGAAGCGTTCGAGGTTGAAATAACCGAAAACACCGTTCTGCGTCATGATGAGGAAGCAACCGCCACGTTGCAACGCCTCAAGAACTTCGGGATCGCCATTGCGTTTGATGATTTCGGCACTGGCTTTGCCTCGCTCAGCCTCTTGCAGAAATACCCGCTGGACCGGCTCAAGATCGACAAAAGCTTTATCCGCAATATCGATCGTGAGGAAAGTGATGCCGCCATTGTAAAGGCCGTGATCGGCATGGCCCAGACCCTCGGCCTGAAAGTCATCGCTGAAGGCGTCGAAACAGCAGCGCAAGAAGCTGCGCTCAAATCGCTGCACTGCCACGAAGTGCAAGGCTATCTTTACGGGCGCCCGATGCTGGCGCGCGAAATTACCGAAGCGTTCATTGACCAGCCTTTCAGGAAATACGGCAACGATCGCTAAGACATGTACCGGATAGTGCATCGCAAAATATCAACAGGGCTGGACTTCGCCCCCATCCCCGCGCAATGAATCGCCGCTATGTGGCAGCTCTATCAATTCCCCCTGTGCCCGTTCAGCCGCAAGGTCCGGCTTCTCTTGAGCGAGAAGGGCGTGCCTTATGATCTGGTGCGCGAAAATCCGTGGGAGCGGCGTGAGGGGTTCGGCAATATCAGTCCGGCCTATCGCACACCCGCCATCCAGAATCCCGAACGCGGCATCAGTCTGGCCGATAGCCGCGCGATCTGCGAATACTTCGAAGAGACGGTCGACAAGACGCCGATGATCAATGGCACGGCGGCCAATCGCGCGGAAATCCGCCGTCTGGTCGCGCTGTTTGATGAAAGCTTTTATGCCGATGTGACCGGGCCGTTTCTGGATGAACGGATGAAAAAGCGGCTCGTCTATCGATCACCGCCCGATAGCAAACGCTTGCGCGATGCGATCCGTCTGGCTGACGAACATTTGTATTACATCGATTTTCTGATCGATAATCGCCCTTGGCTGGCAGGTTCAACGATGAGCCTTGCCGATCTTGCGGCGGCGGCACAAATTTCGGTGGCCGATTACCTTGGCGGGATTGACTGGTCGAACCACGAACAGTCGCGCGGGTGGTACTCGGTGTTCAAAAGCCGCCCCAGTTTCCGTCCGCTGCTGGCCGAACGGATGGACGTGATCCAGCCGCCTGCGCACTATGCGGACGTGAACGCCTGAGGTTTCTCAGGAATCGATCCGCAAACCAGCCGCGCGGCGGAACAGTTCCAGCACCACCGGATCGCTTTCCGTGCCCCGGATTGCGGCCTCGAACTGGATCTTGCGCACCGGTCGCGGCAACACTTCGGCCAGCGTGCCCGATGCCAGGAGGGATCGCACCATCGGTTCGGGCAGGACGGCCGCACCGCCGCCACCGCTGATAATCTCGATCAACGTGCGCACATTGTTGCAAGTGCTGATGGATCGCGGCGTGATTACGCCTTGCGCCAGTGTTTCAAGCGTCACGCCGTGCAGCGGTGAATGGCTGGGGATTGACCACACCGGCAGGTTTTGCGCAAATCCCCCTGCCCGCACTGTCTCTTGCCCCGCCACCCAGACAAGGCTGACTGCCCCCAGCCCGACCGTTCGAATGCCCGGACTGGCCACAGGTCCTGCCAGAAACGCCATATCGATCATGCCGCCCAGCAATTGCTGGAGCATGCGCGCGGTCAGGTCGAGTTCGATTTCCAGCGTGACGCCAGGCAGATCGCGCTCCACTTCTTGCACATAGGCCGGAAGACATGATGCTGCGGCAATCTCTCCGCTGCCGATGCGCACGGTGCCGGTGGCCCCTTCAAAGCCCGAAGCGGTCAGCAGCGCCTTTTCAAAGCCCGCCCACAGCGGCTCGCACTCCTTCACCAGCCGCCTTCCCCGCGCGGTCAGCACCATGTTGCGCCCTTCCCGGCGGAAAATGGCGATGCCCAGCTGCTCCTCGATTTCGCGGACGCGGGCAGATATGGCAGGCTGCGTGGTGTTGAGCCGCTCGGCCGCCGCACGAAACGTGCCGAGCCGAGCGATCCACAGCAGGGTCTCAAGATGGTAGATGGCAATTCGCTTCATTTGATCAGACTTTGTTATCGATTAAGATAAAAAACAATCGCTCTTTTCAATCCGTCGGCTGTGCTATCGCCGCGCAAAGAACGCAGGAGAGATTTCCCGATGTCCAAAAAGCTTTATGCCGATGCCGCAGCCGCGCTTGACGGTCTGTTGCGCGATGACTTGCTGATTGCATGCGGCGGTTTCGGCCTGTGCGGTGTTCCCGAACGCTTGCTGGATGCGGTGCGCGACAGCGGCGTCAAAGGCCTGACCTTTGCCAGCAACAACGCAGGGATTGACAACGAAGGCATCGGCAAGCTGCTGCGCACGCATCAGGTGCGCAAGATGATCTCGTCCTATGTCGGCGAAAACAAGGAGTTCGAGCGGCAGTATCTCTCGGGCGAACTGGAGGTCGAATTTTCGCCCCAGGGCACTCTGGCCGAACGGATGCGCGCAGGCGGCGCAGGCATTCCCGGCTTCTACACTAAGACCGGCGTTGGTACGCTGGTTGCCGAAGGCAAGGAAACCAAGGTTTTCAACGGGCAGGAATACTTGCTGGAACAGGGCATCTTTGCCGATCTGTCGCTGGTCAAGGCGTGGAAGGCCGATGAAAGCGGCAATGTCGTGTTCCGCAAGACTGCCCGCAATTTCAACGTGCCCGCCGCCACCTGCGGCAAGGTTTGCGTGGTAGAGGTTGAAGAAATCGTGCCGCTCGGCAGCCTTGATCCTGACAGCATCCACCTGCCCGGCGTCTATGTGCAGCGGATGATCGTCGGCGCGCCTTATGACAAGAAGATCGAGTTCCGCACCGTGCGTGAGCGAGAAGCAGCCTGACCCGTTCAGGCCCCCGCCCCGCAACTGCTGAAATCTTTACGAAAGACCAGACAATGACCACCCATGACGGACTGAAAACAGGCTGGAGCCGCGACCAGATGGCAGCGCGCGCCGCACAGGAATTGCAGGACGGTTATTACGTCAACCTCGGCATCGGCATCCCCACGCTGGTGGCCAATCACGTGCCCGAAGGCATGACCGTGACGCTGCAATCGGAAAACGGCATGCTCGGCATCGGTCCCTTCCCTTATGCCGGCGAAGAAGATGCCGATCTGATCAACGCGGGCAAGCAAACCATCAGCGAATTGCCGCAGACCGCCTATTTCGACAGCGCCACCAGCTTTGCCATGATCCGTGGCGGCAAGATCGACCTCACGGTGCTTGGCGCGATGGAAGTGGCCGAAAACGGCGACATCGCCAACTGGATGGTGCCGGGCAAGATGATCAAGGGCATGGGCGGTGCGATGGATCTGGTTGCAGGCGTCAAGAAGATCATCGTGGTGATGGAACATGTCGCAAAGGACGGATCGCCAAAGTTCATTCCGGCCTGCACCCTGCCATTGACCGGCGTGGGCGTGGTGGACATGATCGTCACCGATCTTGCCGTCTTTGCACGTCCCGATCATGCCTCGCCGTTCAGCCTGCTGGAACTGGCACCCGGCGTGACTGCAGAGGATGTTCGCGCCAAGACAACCGCACATTACGTCGATTGAACAGGCAAGGAGAGTTCCGGTGAGCTACACCCTGATTACCGCCAACCGGAACTATTCAAGCTGGTCATTGCGTCCGTGGGTGCTGATGAAGGCGCTAGGCATCGCCTTTGATGACCGGCTTGAACCGTTCACCAAGCCTGTCAATTACGCCGAATTCCGCGCCTTTTCGCCCACGGGCCAGGTTCCGGTTCTGATTGATGGCGCGCGAACGGTGTGGGATTCGCTGGGCATCACGCTCTATCTGGCGGAACGGCATCCGGGAGTGTGGCCACAGGACGAGGCCGCCCGCGCCTTTGCGATGTGTGCTGTAACAGAAATGCACGGTGGCTTTTCTGCCTTGCGCAATGATTGCACGATGAACGTTGGCGTTCGCGTGAAGCCCCGCCCGATGAGCGCCGCGCTGTTGCGCGATGTGGGCCGGGTGAGGGAAATTTTCGAAGAATGCCTCGCGCGCTTTGGCGGGCCGTGGCTGGCAGGCCAGCACTTTACGGCGCTTGATGCGTTTTTTGCGCCAGTGGCGTTTCGTATCCGGACTTACGGGTTGGACACAGGTGCCGGACAGGCATGGGTCGATCATATCCTGTCCCACCCGGCCATGCTTGATTGGGAAGCACAGGCCCTGGCCGAAACATGGCGCGAAGCAGGCCATGAAGCCGAATTGGCAGAATGCGGACAAATCATTGCAGATTACCGCCAAAGGTAGTCCACTCTGCCGGTTTTGTGGTCGATTTTGTACGCGTCACCCCCCGACAGCATGCTAAGCGTTTGAGACGGGAACCGTGTTCGGCGTTGTCGCACAGTTTTGCCCCGCAAATTGGTTGTCAACAAGGCCGCACTGTGCGGCCCTGACCGACCGGGAAGGCGCGCCTTATGGCTGCCGAACATTCTTCGACGAACATCGGGCGTACGCTCGGGATGGCGGTGGTTCTTGCGTCCGACGCGCCGTTGCTGCTGCTGGATGAAAGGCTGGCCGTCATCGCGGCAAGTGACAGGTTCTGCGCGACGTTCGGCATCGATCCGGATACCGTCGCCGGGCAGACGATTTACGACCTTGACCATCACCATTGGGATTTGCCGCGTCTGCGCTCGCTGATCGACGCCACCCTTTCAGGTGCCGCCAATGTCGAGGCATACGAGATGGACATCAGGACCAGCGCCGGTCTGGCAAGACGCGTCGTCATCAAGGCACAAGTGTTGGACTATGGCGATATGCAGCATTCGCGGATGCTGATCACAGTCATCGATGTGACCGAAACACGCAAGGACGCAAAACGCCAAAAGGAACTGATCCAGGCCAACGCCGCCCTGCTGCACGAAATCCAGCACCGTGTGGCCAACAGCCTGCAAATCATCGCGAGCATCCTCATGCAAAGCGCGCGCAAAATGCAATCGGATGAGGCGCGCAGCTATCTCAGCGACGCACATCAACGCGTCATGTCGATATCGACATTGCAAAGGCATCTGGCCGAATCCGATGGCAAAGCCGTCGAATTGCAGCCCTATCTGGCGCAATTATGTGCCAGCATCGGCGCATCGATGATTTACGAACGCGGGCAATTGACGCTGACAACGCGCATTGATCCGGTATCCATCGACGGGGACACCTCAGTCAGCATGGGACTGGTGGTAACCGAACTGGTTATTAACGCACTCAAACACGCCTTTCCGGACAACCGGCCGGGCAGCGTCATCGTGGACTATGCCGCGAATGGCGATAACTGGACATTGTCCGTATCTGATGACGGAATCGGCATGCTTGCTTCCCCCGAAGAAGTGCGCGCCGGGCTGGGAACGCGCATTATTCAAGCTCTCGCAAAGCAACTGCGGGCAAACATCACTGTCACAGATGCCGCCCCCGGCACGAAGGTGTCATTAACTCATACAGCACAAATCGAACGGCAAGTGGCGGCCACTGACAAGGCAGAGAGCATCGCAATCTGATTCCGCAAGAACACCCAGACCATCGGCCCGGACCTGATCCGGGCTGAGGGTTCTTCGTCCAAATCCGCGCCCTATCGCGCGCGCAGGCCCTCTCCCAGCAGATCGGCCGCCACTTCGGCAATCTCATCGACCGACCGTGCATCGTCCCACACGCCAAAGCGCAGGCCAAGAAACACGTTCATGCCCATAATGGCCCATGCGCGCACATCCTGCTTGCCATCGCGTATCATGCCGGCGTGCACCCCTTCGGCCAAGCGCGCGGCAATGCGGTTGGCAGTGTCTTCGTAATGGGCGCGATAGCTTACCGGATCGGCGAATTCTGCCTCATCGATGATCCGGTAGATCTCCTTGTGCTCTCGCGCGAAGTTCAGGAACCCGGCCAGCGCCTCGCTTTCACGTTGCAAACCTTGCGAACCCTGGCTCACCGCCCCTGCCGCCGCGATTGCCACGCGGGCTGACATGTCACGGACCAGCGCGGTAAAGATCGCGTCCTTCGAATCGAAATAAGTGTAAAAGCTGCCCAGCGCTGTGCCCGCCCGCCGGGTAATCCCGCTGATCGATGCTTCATGAAAGCCGCGCTCGCCAAACTCTGCCGCCGCTGCATCCAGCAGCTTGCGCAGCGTTTCGCGCCCGCGCGCCGTCCTTGGCACTTTGCCCGGACTGGCAGCGCTTGTTTCGGCCATGACATTCTCCCTCGGCAACCACCGACCCCATCAGCCTGTTGCCGTTTCGCCACTATGCGTAACGACAAAAGCCTAACCTCACAATACGAAGTTGAAAGGTGGTTCAACTTTCACTATTGAGCTGCAGAGGCGGACGACGAAGTCCGTGAGAGGGAGCTTGTCTGATGACCCGAATTTCCATGCGCGCCGCATTGGCCGCATCTGCTGTGCTGTTTGCACTGCCCGCCCTTCCTGCTTTTGCGCAAGAAGCCCCTGCTGATGAAGCAACCGCGTCCGACGCAAGCGGCGAAATCCTTGTGATCGCGCGCCGCCGTGAAGAGCGTTTGCTGGATGTGCCGATCTCGATGTCTGCCCTCAGCACGGAAGCTCTTGAAAAGGCCGGTGCCCGTGACCTTTCGGGCATTCAGGGTGCCATCCCCAACGTCAACATCGTGCAGGGCCGTGGCTCGGCCAGCAGCGCCAACTTCTACATTCGCGGCATCGGCCAACCTGACGCGCTGCAAACCTTTGATCCTGCGGTCGGCGTCTATGTCGATGGCGTGTATCTCAGCCGCATCCAGGGCGCATTGCTCAACCTGTTCGATGTCCAGCGCGTTGAAGTGCTGCGCGGCCCGCAAGGTACGCTTTACGGCAAGAACACCATTGGCGGCGCGGTCAACGTCGTCTCCAAAAAGCCGGACCTCAACACCCTGCGCGGTGAAGGTGCGATCACATATGGCCGCTTCAATGAAGTGACCGCCAAGGGTTATGTCTCGGCCCCGCTGGTAGCAGACAAGCTCGCGCTGTCGGTAGCTGGCGTTTACGATGACCGCGATGGCATCGTCACCGATCCCCGCACGGGCCGCGAATATAACGACCGCAATAACCTCTCGGGCCGGGCCATCCTGCGCGCCAAGCCTTCCGAAACCGTCGAAGTCCTGATCGCAGGCGATTACACCCGCCAGCGCAATACGCTCACGCTCGGCCAGAACACGGCACCGTTGGTAGGGTTCAATTACAATGCTACGTTCACCGCGCTGACACCGTTTACGATCGCACCTGCTGCGGCTGGCGAATGGGATTACAAAGCATCGACCAGCTTCAACAACAACGAAGGCCAGCGCCTTGATCACTGGGGTGTGTCGGGCACGATCAACGTTGATCTGTCAGATGCCCTTCAACTTTCGTCGATCACCGCTTATCGCAAGCTCAAGACCGACTTTTTCGTCGACATTGACGGCACCACGGCTGAAGTCGGCGATGTCTTCGTCGGCACCCGTCAAAAACAGTTCAGCCAGGAACTGCAACTCAAGCTTGATGCTGACAAGCTGAAGGGTGTGCTCGGCCTCTATTATCTGAACGAGCACGTCACCTCGCATCAGGAAGCCTATGCCGACAGCTATTTGCAATATGTCGGTACGCCGCTCAACTTCCTGCGCACGATAGACGACGAACAGGATACCAAGTCCTACGCGGCGTTCGGCCAGTTAACCTATGATTTCACCGAAGCGCTCTCGTTTACGGCTGGTCTGCGTTATACGCGCGAAACCAAGGAATATTTCCGCACGACCACGGCCACAACGTCCAGCCCGGTATTCCCGGCCATCGTGATCCGCAGCACCTTCGTATTTCCCAATAGCCTGCCTGCACCGTTCAACACCGCCAACAGCGTGACGTATGATGCATGGACCCCGTCTGCCACGCTTTCCTACAAGCCGTCGCAGAACACGATGGTCTATGCCTCGGCCAGCCGCGGCTTCAAATCGGGCGGCTTCAACGGCCGCGTCAATGGCGTGGGTGATGTGACGCAAGTAGTGAACGGCGCAACAGTTATCGTTCCGACGTTCAAGCCCGAAACCGTGTGGACATATGAAGTCGGCGCAAAGGGTTCGTTCCTTGATGGCCGCGTGAACGTATCGGGCGCTGCGTTCTAGTCGGAGTACGAAAACTTCCAGGCCCGCGTCGGCGGCGGCAACACCGGCATCACCGGTGGCAGCTTCCCTGTGCTCAACGCTGGCAAGCTGCGTATCCAGGGCTTCGAATTTGATATCAACGTGCGGCCTGCAACGCCGGTCACGCTGTTTGCCTCGGTCGGCTATCTCGATGCCGATTACAAGGAATTCAACGACGGCCGCCGCGCCCCTGCGTTCAGCTGCAACCCCACTGGTCAGGCCATCACCTGCCGCCCCGCCTTTGCACCGCCGCTCACTTTGCGCGTTGGTGGTGAATACCGCATTCCGCTGGGCGAAGCCTCGCTCAGCCTTGGCGGTGATGCGCGCTTTGTCGACAAGCACTTCCTCTCGGTCGACAATCGCGCTGGCCTTACCGAAGATGGCTACTGGATGGGCAACCTCTATGCCCAGGTGGATTTCGACAAGTTCTATTTGCGCGGTGCGGTGCGCAACGTCGGCAACACGCTATACAAGACCGATGGTCAGGAATTCAGCTCGGTGGGCAACATCCAGACCGTCTATTACGGCGACCCCCGCACGTGGAACGTCACACTGGGCGTTCGCTTCTAAGCAGGGATAACCCCCCGAAGCGGGCCGCTCCCCATCCAAATAGCCCGCTTCGTAATGCAAAGCCCCGGTCCAAAAGGCCGGGGCTTTCTTGGTTTTCAACCGCCCTTTGGCCACCACGGAATGAACCCCGAAGTGCGCCGCACATATTCGGCATAGCCGGGCCGTCGCGCCGCCATATCCTTTTCCAAAAGCGGCTTGCCCGACCAGCGGGTGAGGGTGAACGTCAGGAACACAGGGCCAATGGCGCTCACCAGCGCAACCCACAATCCGGCCTCTGCCGCCGCCAGCCAGATGCCCCACCACACGCAGGCATCGCCAAAGTAATTGGGGTGTCGGGTATAGCGCCACAGCCCCGTATCCAGCACGCGGCCTTTGTTGGCAGGATCGGCGCGGAAGCGGTTCAACTGCCAATCGCCAACCGCCTCGAAGGCAATGCCTATCAGCCACAGCAATGCGCCAAGCTGCGCCAAAACGCCCACAGACGCCATGTCTCGGCTTGCCAGAATGCCCAATTGCGCAGGCAGGCAGGTGATGAACAGCAGCAAAGCCTGCGGTGCAAACACCAGCTTGAGCGCCGCCGCCCCATATCGCCCCTCCACCCGCGCCTTGCCCAGCATCCTGGCATAGCGCGGGTCCTCACCATGCACCCGCCACCGCGCATACAAATGCCACGCTAGCCGCGCCGCCCAGATCATCGCCATCGCGGCGATCAGCGTCGCCCGACTGCCCCGGCCGCTGCCAAGTTGCACCCATGATGCCAGTGCCAACACGCCCATACCGCCGCCCCAAACCGCGTCGATAAAGCTGACATCGCCGATACGCACCGCAATGCGCCACAGCATCGCCATGCCCAGAACCAGAAGGCCTGCGTTGATCAGCAATGCGTCAATCATGGAGTGCTTGCCCTAAACTGGCGATCCCGCGCGAAGGATGCTTGGGTGTGACTGTCTGATAAAACTCGAAAATCTTGGCCATATCAGCGTCATAGTCGCCC
>JADYXV010000103.1 GCA_020853995.1 Novosphingobium sp. | reverse complement strand
TCATGTCGGCGGGCGCAACCGCGATCGATTGCAAGGGCAGCCTGCTTCGGTCCGAAGCCGCCAGCCTGGAAGTCGTCGGCATTGGTTTGGAAGACATGATAGTCGTCGCCATGCCCGACGCGGTGCTGGTCGCACCCCGCGCCGCCAGCCAGCGGGTGGGGGAAGCGGTCGCCGCGCTCAAGGCCCGGTCGGTCAAACAGGCAGATACAATGGCATCGGACAAGCGACCATGGGGCTGGTTCGAAAGCCTGGCGATGGGCGACGGGTTCCAGGTCAAGCGGATCGTGGTGAAACCGGGACAGGCGCTCTCACTCCAGAGCCACCATCATCGCGCCGAACATTGGATCGTAGTGGCCTGGACGGCGAAGGTGACGATCGACGACGAGGTCCGACTGGTGGCGGCCAACCAGTCCGTCTATGTGCCGCGAGGCGCGGTGCATAGGCTCGAAAATCCGGGGAAGATTCCGGTCGAGATGATCGAGGTCCAGACTGGAACCTATCTGGGCGAGGATGATATCGTGCGGTATGAGGACCGCTATGCGCGGAACTGGCGGGGCATCCTGATACTTCGTTGACGGACTATCGAAGCAGCGGCGCCCCTTAGCGGATCAGCACGACATCGACGCCGATCGTTTCGGCGATCGAGGCCCATTGCCGGTCAGCTGTCCATACCGGCCATCCCTGACGTAGGGCCAACGCAAGACAGAAGCGGTCGCCCAGCGACAGGCCGACGCTGGCGGTCAGATCACGCAGATGCCCCGCTTTGCCCGCCAGTTCTTGATCCGCTGCGACCGCAATGACGGGCAGGGGATGCAACATCGCGTCCACTGCCTGGGGTGGCATACCGTTATGGCGTCACCTCAAGGTTTGTTCGCCAGACAACGATTTCTCGGACATAAGCGGAACATGGGCTACGCTACACGCTTCAACCGCGCCATTGGCTCGTTGAGTGGGTGGAATTCACCTGCTGGAAGTCGCCTGGCCTGCTCCCAGAGGTAATCGCCGGTCAGACTGATGTGCGCCCAGCCCATCGGAGAAAGGTGCGCAAGCAGTGCCGCATCGAACGTCGTGCCGACAGCGTTGAGGTGCTGGGCGGCCCGGTCGAGATAGACCGTGTTCCAGTAGGAAATCGCCGCAATCAGCAGGTTCAGCCCAGATGCGCGAAATTCCTGATTTTCCAGCGAGCGATCGGTGAACCGACCCTGCCGGTTGGTATAGATGGCGGCGGCAAGCGTGTGCCTCGCCTCGCCTTTGTTGAGACCGGCCTGACAGGCACGTCGCAGTTCCGGTTGTTCAAGCCAATCGAGCGTGAACAAAGTGCGCTCGATACGGCCCAGTTCAGCCAATGCAAAATCCAGCCTGTTCTGGCGTTTGTAGGCGGCAAGTTTTCGCAAGATTACTGACGGCGCCACCGTGCCATCCTTGATTGAGGCGACAATCCTGACGATGTCATCCCAATCGGCCTCGATCGCTGCCGTTTTGATGGTGCGGCCCATCAGATTTTCGATGCCCTTGTATGTCGATGGCGCAGCGATCGAACCCAGCTTGCGGTCGCCAATATCGCGCAGCCGTGGCGCGAAGCGGAACCCGAGTAGGTGGCAGAGTGCGAAAACATGATCGGTGGCGCCGCCGGTATCGGTATAGTGCTCATGCAACGGAAGGTTGCCGGCGCCCAGGACAAGCCCGTCGAGCACGTAAGGCGCTTCACCTGCCGTCGCGGACATGATCCGTGATCCGAATGATGCGAAGTGATCGGAAAGGTGAGAATAGATTTTCACGCCAGGTTCGGCGCCATATTTGGCATTGACGTCCGCCGCCCCTGAACGGCTCCGCCCCGACCGGAAGAACTGGCCATCGGACGACGAACTGGTGCCAGCGCCCCAATGCCGCGCGAAGGGTAATTCGTGATGGGCTGAGATGATCATGGCCAGCGCGGCCTGATAGTTCTCGGGTGAAAGATACCAGTTGTGGGTCCATGCGAGTTGGGCATAGCTGACGCCTTCGCTGGCATTGGCCATCCGCTCCAGCCCGAGGTTGGTGCCATCAGCCAGAATTGCGGCGAGTACCGTGCTGGGGTTGTCGTGCTCCTTGCCTGAGCGCAGGTCACGGAATGCGTTCAAAAAACCAGTGCGTTCGGCGACTTCAAGCAGCAGCTCGGTGATGCGCACGCGGGGAAGCAGGGTATCGAGCTTGCGATCGAGGGCTTCAGCTTCCGGTGGGGTGACAGGCGGCATTTGCTGAAGCTTGAGCCGGTCTCGTTCGAGCGACACTCCCTCAAGCTTGTTTGTTTTCAACTGCTTGGCAAATCGGCGCAGCCGCCAGTCAAGATTTCGTGCCCGGTCAGCGAGGTAGGATGCAGCATTTGAATCGAACGGAAGCACATCCGCCACTTTGGCGGCGTCGCGCCGACCCAGCAAATAGGCATCGAAGCGCTGATAGTTGCGGGTTCCCTCGATCCATACATCACCGGCGCGCAAACGATCACGCAAGGTTGCCATGATCGCAATTTCATAACGTCGGCGGTCGATACGGCCGCTTTCGGTGATGAGACGCTTCCACTGCCGATTGGGGAATGGCAGTGGAACGCCATCGGGAAGGTCGCGCGACTTTCGTGTGTTCGCATCGCGAATGACATCGATGGCTTTGATCAGTGCCGTCCCTGTTCCAGACGCCTTGAAGGTGAAGGCGTCCAGAAATGCCGGGCTGAAACGCCGTAGCGTGGCGTAACGCTCGGTTGCCGTTACCAGTGCGTCCTCGCCGGCAAGATCAGCAAGGGCATCTACTTGGGCCTTTGCCGCAACAAGCCGGTGCCAGCCCACCGCTTCGTCAATCAATTCGAGCGGATCGCCGCCATTCTGGACAGCCTCATCAAGTGCTGTAATCGTGGCGCCAAACAGCCGCATGAGTTGCCCCACCGACTGAATACTATCTTGGTAGCGACGCTCGCGCCCACGCCGCGCGCGCGTGAACATGCCGCCGATAAGTCGGTCAAACATTTGGATCGCGGCATCGGCAAGTCTGGCCTCAAGGTCGATCACTGCGGCCGTCAACGTCGCCCGCCTGCGATTGACGCTGTAATCCGAAAGCAGGAATGCCGGTGCCACGCCGCCCTCGCGGACAAATTGGGCAAAGCGGAATTCCGGAATGGCGCCCCCAACTACCGGGTGGATACCTATGCCGCGAACATAGCGCAGGCGCTCAAGCAAGCCATTGATATTGGCCGCAGTCGGGGCTTCTTCGAAATTACGCAACCACGCCAGCGGTGTCATGCCGAAATCCGGGTTGTTGATTACGAGTTCGTCTAGCCGTGTCAGTTCAGCAGAGCTGAGGCCTTCGACGATTGCGGCTGCGGCAGCTTTGCGTGCGCGTGCCCGGCCAGCAAGACCGGCGCGTTCCAGTGTGTCGCCTGACGGAAGAATGAACCGCTCACCCTTCAGGCCAACCATGAGGGCGCGAACAATCGGTTCACCTCTGTCTGTATACTCGGCGGCTTGCGCGGCAAGATTCAGGGCAAGTGCCAGGTCGCCGCGTCGAAACGGGCGTATGCCAAGATAACGCGCCACGAGATCGGCATGATCGGTACGGGTTTGCGCGCGCTGACCATATGCAGAGAAGGAGGAAGGATCGACGAATAACTGTGCCGCGAGGTACTGAAGAATGACGTCGGGAAGCCCGATCTCGGGTTGCAGACCAAAGCCGGGATGTCGCATCAAAGCGATTTGTGCAGCCAGGCCGAGGCGATTTGCTGGACCATAGCGGCGCCCAACCAATTCAACATCTTCCGCAGAAAGGGTATAATGCC
Source organism: Novosphingobium sp. (assembly GCA_020853995.1). Taxonomy (GTDB): domain Bacteria; phylum Pseudomonadota; class Alphaproteobacteria; order Sphingomonadales; family Sphingomonadaceae; genus Novosphingobium. The sequence continues at coordinate 2,513 of JADYXV010000103.1, read as the reverse complement.
CAATGATCGCGGTTTCTTGGACAGGAGGATCGAACAGGCGCCGGCGCTCGTCTCCGGTCAGAAGTCGGCGTCGTGCCATTTTGCTCTCCCGCTGAGGCGAATAACAAAATTGACACCAAAGCGGCTTGCACTGGAGGGAGGCCATTCGTTGCCGGTTGATCCCCGAGCAATCACCCGGCGCAGCAAGACAGTTTGGCGACATCCTTATCAAACGTTTGGGCCGCCAGTTTGAGGCCTTCCACAGTGGTCAGGTAAGGAAATATCGTTGCACCCAATTCCAGGGTGGTCATGCCGTGTTTGATCGCCAGCACCAGTGTCTGGATCGAATCCGCGCCTTCGGGTGCCATGATCTGGCCGCCCAGCAAACGGTCGTTCGCCTTGTCGGCAATCAGTTTGATGAGACCCCGCGTATCGCGTGCTGCCAGTGCCCTTGGCACAGCATCGAGCGGGAGCAGCGAAACCTTGATGTCCAGGCCTTGCGCCCGTGCTGTCGTTTCAGTGAGGCCGGCGCTGGCGACTTGCGGGTCGGTGAAGACGACGGATGGCATGGAGGAATTGTCGTAGCGGTATTGGTTGCCCGTCACCGCGTTGCGCGCGGCCAGTTTTGCGCCATAGGCGGCCATGTAGACGAACTGGTCCCGTCCCGTTACATCGCCCGCCGCGTAAATGCCTGGAACCGACGTTTCGAGGTGGTCATCGACGACGATTCCACCATTACGGGCAAGCACTATGCCGCGCTCCTCCAGCCCAAGCCCGTCGCTATTGGGTCGGCGTCCGGTGGCGATGAGCACCTGTTCCGCCGCGACGGTGTCACAATGCCCCTCGCAGGTCAATTCGACCCCGCTCTGTGTTTGGGCGATACGCTGATAGCCGACACCTGCGCAAACCCGCACGCCCTCGGCTTCCAAATAGTTTTTCAGCGCGGCACTCACTTCCGGGTCCATTTCGGGGAGCAGGCGGCTTCGGCAGCAGATGGTGACATCAACGCCCAGACGCGAAAACATCTGTCCCAGTTCTACCCCGATCACCCCGCCACCGATCACCAGCAGCGATTTGGGCAAGCGATCCAGCGCCAGCGCCGATGTGCTGGTTAGGTAGGGCACGCTGTCCATCCCCGGAATCGGCGGCACGGCGGCGTGCGCACCCATCGCCAATATGACCTTGCCGACCTTCATGGGCGCATCGCCGACAATCAGCGCACCATCGGCAAAGCGTGCCTTGCCCTCGATATAGCTCACACCGTCATAGGCGGGCAGCAGATCGACATATTTTTTTTGGCGCAGCGTCGTGACAAGATCGTCCTTCGACGCCGCCAATACGGACCAGTCATCCATCTGGACAGCGCCCCCAAGGCCGGGAAAGCGCGCGGCGGCAAGCCCACCATGCACCGCTTCGGCGGCGCGGATCAGCGTCTTGGAAGGAACGCAGCCAACATTGACACAGGTGCCGCCAATCGTGCCGTGACCGACGAGCGCCACTTTCGCGCCCAGATCGGCAGCGGCGATCGCGGCGGAGAACCCGGCAGAACCCGCGCCGATGACGGCCACGTCAAATCCTTCCTGCCCGGGGCGGTTGCAACAGTCGTTCATTGCTTATCGCTTTCTTGAGGCGCTGGCGGCGCCCCGCTCAGTTTTGAATAGCGCGCGCCGGATAACCCGCGTTGGTTGATGCAGCGGCAATCGCAGCAGCATTGGTGCGGCGCGGGTTATAGGTTGCGCGCGCGGTCTTGGCTGCGAAATCGACCGTGACCGCCGTTACCCCGGCGACGCCTTCCATCGCCTTCTTCACGGTGATCGGGCAGGTGGCGCAGGTCATGTTCTCTATGGCAAAGGTGGTTTGCTTCTGAGCGGTTGCGGTAGCCGCGGGGCGATCTTGCGCCGTGCCACTAACTGCATAGGCGACCCCGCCGCCAGCCATAGCCAGCACGGCCATAGCGATACATACTGTCTTTTTCATGGGTATTTCCTTTCAATAGAACCAGGGTGCCCACCAGTCGATGGTGAGCGCCAGGATGGCGACGGCAAGGCCCAGCCACAGCACCGCCTTGGTGGTCCAAGCCGATTGTGGACGAGCGCAGTAGGAACCGTCTTCACAGGGCGGTTTCGGCTTGAAATAGACATGCCAGAAGCCGTAGCCGAGCAGCGCGAGCGTTACGCCTGCGACATAGGGCTTGTAAGGTTCGAGCGCCGTCAGGTTGGCGATCCACGCGCCGGAAATTCCGAGCATAACCAACAGTAGCGGGACGACGCAGCAAGCCGAGGCGAGCCCCGCGCCGATCAATGCGCCCGCCGCAACCCAGTTTGCCTGCTTCGGCTCGTGGTTTTCGGTGAGGGCTGGCTGTCCCGCTTCCGGCGTTGAGACCATGGCTTGAATCCCTTGTTCCAACTGGCTCTGTTGCAAAAATCGTGAAGCTTGAGCATGCTTGGCGGAGATTGGACGGACGGAACGATGACGGATTTCAAGTGGCGCCATTTCCAGGGTGATGTGATCCTGTGGGCGGTGCGCTGGTATTG
>JADYXV010000102.1 GCA_020853995.1 Novosphingobium sp. | reverse complement strand
GCCAGTTGGTGGACTTGTGCCTTGAACAGGTGATCGGATCTGTCGGCCGGGCCATTCACGCCTATGAACGACAGGATAATGCGGCCAAAAGCGCAGCTCTTACCCGCGCAATTGCGGCGCTTACGGCGTTGCAGATGGGCATTGATATGTCGAATCCCACGGCACAGGCGCTGGTGCAATTATACCAGTCTGCCCGCAGCGCCATCCTTGATTGCGTAACCCGCTTCAACGGACCGAAGCTGATGGAAATCCGTCAGGACTTCACCGAAATCCGCGAGGCGATGCTGCGCAGCATCGCCGCCTGACAGGCTCGCGCACAGCCACCCAATCGGCAAACCTCATGGCGCGTTGAATCGTTCAGGCGCTTACCCCGCCCGGCCATGTCCGCCCCCGATCCCGTCATGCTGAACTTGTTCCAGCATCCATTCCTCCCCACGAACCAGCGTGTGACTGGATGGATTGGCGGCCCCGCATGGAAAAGCCCGGAATGCCTGCGAACAGGCCTTCCGGGCTTTTTGTTTTCCCGCGTCCTTGGGGGGACTGGAGACGCGGGAAACACGGAAAATTGCAGCGTGTTACGCGCTATTGCAACTGGCGATCAGCGCAGCACCCAGATCATCAAGCCCCAGCTCGCTCTCTGCCGCCCCTACCGCAATCGCGGCGGCGGGCGCTTCGGCAACCATGGCCGTAGCGGGATCTTGCACGAACGTCTTGCAGCCTTGATCGCGCATCAGCTTCAGGCCCTTGGCACCATCTGCGCCCATGCCCGTCAAAACGGCAGCGGTTGCCGGGACCGATCCGCGCGCGATGGAACCGAACAGAAGATTGGCCGCAGGGCGCATGCCGTCCACAGGATCACGATCAATCAGGCGCAACTTGGCCGGGCTGCCCGGTTCGATCACCGCATGACGTTCCGGGTCAAAGGCGATATGGATCGTGCCCGGCGTCAACGGCGTGCCATCCTTGGCTGCCTTGACCGAACATTTCAACTCGCCATCCATGCGCTTGATAAAGGTCTCTACCACCGCTGGTTCGGCGTTAAGCGTAATCACCGTGGGCGGGCACTTTTCGGGGAAGTATGAAAGAATTGTGGTTAGCGCATCGATCCCGCCCATCGAGGCCGAAAGCGCGACAATATAACCGTTCCATTCAAAGTTCGCTTCTGTCGCCTTGTGTTCACGCGGAGCCTTGCGATCCTTGACGTTGCTGTTGGCAGCGGCGAGCACGATCTTGCCAAGCTTGCCTACGGTCTTGCTGAATTGTTCGGGCGTTGCCTTCAGCGGCTTGGGGAAACATTCAACCGCGCCCAGTTCATAGGCGCGCAGTGATGTTTCGGTGCCGGCCTGGGTAAGGCTGGACAGCATGACCACGGGCAACGGGGCGGTGCCCATGATTTCTTCAAGAAATTCTATCCCGCTCATCCCCGGCATTTCCACGTCGAGCGTGACGACATTGGGACGCAGGGCGATAATCTGTTCGCGCGCTTCGGCAGCATTTGCAGCAGCACCGACAACGGTCACATTCTTCGCTTGATCGAGAATATCGGAGAACAATGCCCGCATGGCTGCGGAATCATCGACGACCAGAACTCGTGCTTCATGCATTGTGACAAAAATCCCTGATTCGAACGCGTTAACGCGGGTGTGACAGTCTTTCTACGCGCCAAGGGACAAGCAATTCATGTGCTTAACCTTACGTATCTCACCCTAGCTGTGCCGAAAGCCGACCTTTGTCCTCAGGGCTTATCAAAGGGGCAACACTTGCCGTGTCCGGATTCGTTTCGGCCCCGGTTTCATCCATGCGGAGGGCTCTTGTCCGATGTCGTCGATCTCATTGCCAGCCCGGTGCGACCGCGCCGCTACAGAAGCCTTGTTGCCCGAAATGATCGCGGCATTGGGCGCGGGGCCGCTGCACATTGATGCGCGCGAATGCCAGCAAATTGGCCAGTCCATGCTGCAATTGCTCGTCAGTGCGCGGCAAACCGGCGAAGGCGCGGTGATTGATGCATCGCCTGCCCTGCGTGAGACGGCGGCGCTGGCCGGCCTTACCGAAGAGCTCTTTGCAGGGACAGACGCATGACCGCCGAGGAAATCCAGGCCATCTTCTTTGCCGAATGCGAAGAATCACTTGCCGCGGCAGAGCAAGGCCTTGCTGCATGCAAGGAAGGCACCCAGGACAGCGATACTGTTAACGCCGTCTTCCGCGGGGTCCATTCGATCAAGGGCGGCGCAGGCGCATTCGGTTACAGCGCGCTGCAAGCCTTTACCCATACGTTCGAAACACTGTTGTCCGACGTTCGCGATGGTACCGTGGCGATCACTGAACCCCTGATCGATCTGATGCTGATCGCGCTTGATACGTTAAGCGATCACGTAACCGCTGCACGCGATAGCACCGAACCACCCGAAGACGCCGCGCTTCAGGCCGAACTGACCGCAGCAATGGCCGCCAATGCCGGTGCAGCACCTGCACCCGTGGCAGCGCCGGTAGCAATTCAGGAGCCGATGCCGGTTTCAATGGAAGCCAAGACCATTGAACCTAGCGACGACGACTTCGATCTCGACTTTGATCTTGATGCCTTGCTTGACGATATCTCCGGCGAGATCGGTGATGCACAACCGGCGGGCGTTATGCCACGTTGGGAAGTGCGGGTGCGCGCGCACAGCGCCGCCATGCGCAATGGCAGCGAACCGTTGCTCATGCTGCGCGAAATGGCCGAACTTGGCGGTATCTGCACAGATTGCGATACGTCCGCGATTCCGCCGCTCGATTCGTTCGATCCGGGCACCGGCTATTTCGGCTGGGTTTTCAGCTTCCCGGTCGAAGTAAGCGAAGCCGCCGTTCGCGACATCTTCGATTTTGTCGGCGATGATTGCACGCTGGTGTTTGGCGAAAATGCACAAATGCCACCAATCCGCTTTCCGGCACCAGTTGCCCAGGTCGCCCCGCCAGTGGCTGCTCCTGCGGCCACCGCGCCTTTGGCAGCAGCTGCCGATCTGCCCAACGCAACGCCTGTTGCACCCGCAGAGGATGCACAGGCCAGCCGTTCGCAGCAGGCCCCGCCGGCGCCCCCTGCCCCCGGCCAGTCGATTCGCATCGAATTGTTCAAGCTGGACAAGTTGATCGACGCCGTGGGCGAACTGGTCATTGCGCAAGCGATGATGGCCCAGCGCCTCGCCAGCGATGGCTTGAGCGCTTCGGACGAAATGACGCTGATCGAAGGCCTGACGCGCGACATCCAGGAATCGGCGATGGCGATTCGTGCCCAGCCGATCGGCTCGGTTTTCAGCCGTGTGCCGCGAATCCTGCGCGAACTGGCATCATCCACCGGCAAACATGTGCGGCTTGAAGTATCGGGCGAAAGTACGGAACTCGACAAGACCGTGATCGAACGGTTGGGTGAGCCGCTGACGCACTTGATTCGCAATGCGGTCGATCACGGCATCGAACCTGCTGATGAACGCATCGCTGCGGGCAAACCCGCCGAAGGCACGTTAACGCTTTCAGCCGAACACCGTTCGGGCCGCATCCTCATCCGCATCGGCGATGACGGCAAGGGCATTGATCGTGACCGCGTATTTGCCAAGGCTGTCGAAAAGGGCCTGATCACGCCGGACACGGTGATGACCAAGGAAGAGATCGACCTGCTGATCTTTGCTCCGGGCTTCTCGACCGCAGCACAGATTACCAATGTGTCCGGGCGTGGCGTGGGCATGGACGTGGTGCGCCAGAACGTCAAAGATCTGGGCGGACGCATTACGATTGAATCCGAACCGGGTTCAGGCACCACCTTCACCCTCACCCTGCCGCTTACGCTGGCGATTTCCGATGGCATGGTCGTCAATGTCGGTGACCAGACACTGGTCGTGCCGTTGGCAAACGTGGTCGAAAGCCTGCGTCCCGAACCGCACGAAGTGCAGGGCCTTGGCGCGAACCGCTGCATGATCAACGTGCGCGGCCGGTTCATTCCGGTCATTCCGCTCAGTGCCTCGGTTGGGGCAATCGGCGCTGCCACGCAACCGCAAGACGGCGTGCTGATCGTGGTCGAAACCGAAAGCGCGGGCCGTGCAGCCCTGCTGGTCGATGCAATCTGCGACCAGCGCCAGGTCGTGATCAAAAGCCTTGATACGCATTACCGCTCGGTCGAAGGCGTTGCAGGGGCAACGATCCTTGGCGATGGCCGCGTGGCGCTCATTGTCGATGTCGACAGTCTGGTATCGCGCAGCCTCGCCTCCGCCCAGGCGACCTCCGGCCCGCTGGCAGAAGCGGCATGAGCCTGATGGAAGCTCTCGACGCGTCGATGCCGGGCGTAAGCCCCGGTATTTACGACGAAAAGGATTTTCGGGCGATCAGCGAGATCGCGCATGCCGAAGCGGGCATCGTGCTGCCTGCGGGCAAGGCGATGCTGGTCTATTCGCGGCTGGCCCCGCTGGTGCGCAACAGCGGTTGCGCCACCTTCGGGGCTTACGTGATCCGCATTCGTGAAGACGCGGTGGAACGGTCGAAAACCATTTGTGCGCTGACCACCAATCACACCTTCTTTTACCGCGAATCCCATCACTTCGAACATTTCGCCAGCGATGTGCGCCCTGGTTTTGTAAACCGGTTGCGCAGCGGCGGCAAAGTCCGGCTGTGGTCCGCAGGGTCATCCAGCGGCGAGGAAACGTGGTCATTGCTGATGACGCTGCTGGGGCCGGACAGGTCCGAAGGCATCGATATTGCCAAGCGCGATGTGCGTCTGCTTGCCAGCGACATTGCCACTCACGCGCTGACCAAGGCGCGCGCGGCAACGTATCGCACCGAAGATCTGAAGCCTGTCCCCGACGCTTTGCGCCGCAACTGGACGCAAAACTCGGGCGATGAGACCACAATCGCCCCTGAAGTGCAGCAAATCGCCCGCTTCCGCACGCTGAACCTGCTGGGCGATTGGCCGATGCAGGGCCAGTTCGACGCGATTTTCTGCCGCAACGTCATGATTTATTTCGACAACCCCACCAAGGAGCGCCTCGTCGCGCGCTTCGTCGAAAAACTGGTCCCCGGCGGATGGCTTTACATAGGCCATTCCGAACGCGTGACTGGTCCGGCGATGGAGCATCTGTCCACGATGGGCCCCACCATTTACCGCAAGAGGTCTGCATGAGCATTCGCGTCGTCATCGTCGAGGATTCGCCTACCATGCGCGCGATTCTGATGAACCGGCTCAGCAAAGAGCCGGACATCGAGGTTGTGGCCGCTGCTGCCAATGCCGCAGAAGGCCGCCAGATGATCCGCGAGCTGGACCCGGACGTGGTCACGCTCGACATTGAAATGCCCGGCATGAACGGCCTCGATTTTCTGGCCAAGATCATGGAATTGCGCCCCACCCCGGTCATCATCGTTTCGGGATCAACGCAGGAAGGCAACGAAATGTCGGCCCGCGCGCTCGCGCTTGGCGCGGTCGATTGCTATGCCAAATCAGGCGGCGGCGTCGGTCTGGAAGACGCAGGGCGCCTTGCCCAGATGATCCGCGAGGCATCGAAAGTGGAATTCACCACGCGCGCACCAGCCGTGCGCAAAGTGGTGCAGGAAGCGCGCGGATCACTGATCGAACGCCCCGCCCTGATCGCCATCGGTTCATCCACCGGCGGGGTTGAAGCCTTGCAAACCGTGCTCGGCAGCTTTCCCGCCGATTGCCCGCCAACCGTGATCGTCCAGCACATCAACGCGCGTTTTGCCCCCGCCGTTGCACGTACGCTTGACCAGTCATGCCCGCCAAAAGTCCTTATCGCCGAACCCGATCTGCCTTTGAAGCAGGGCCACGTCTATCTGGCACCGGGCGATGAACGCCACTTGTCCGTAGGCGGCACCACCACTTTCCATTGCAAGCTGCGCCCCGGCGACCCCGTATCGGGCCACCAACCCAGCGTGGACGTATTGTTTGCCTCGGTTGCCGAAGTGGTTGGCGCGCGTGCGGTCGGCATCCTGCTGACCGGTATGGGTGCCGATGGCGCGCAAGGCCTTCTGGCGATGGCCCGCAAAGGCGCGCACACCATCGCCCAGGACGAGGCAACTTGTACCGTATTCGGCATGCCGCGCGCGGCAATCAATCTCGGTGCGGCCAATGTCGTTGCGCCATTGGGATCGATTGCCCGCCACTTGTTCAGCAAGGCGGCCTGATATGAGCTACGAACAAGCCATTTCCACTGCCCCGCCGATCGAGCGCGTGACGGTCATGCAAGGACAGGCACTGGCCAGTGCCGGCCAGTCCATCGAATATTCAACCGTGCTGGGATCGTGCGTGGCCACGTGCCTGTTCGATCCGGAAACGCGTGTCGGCGGGATGAACCATTTCCTCCTGTCAGAACCGCCAGCCAACACCCCCGGCGCCAAGATTGACGAACATTACGGCGTCTATCTGATGGAATTGCTCGTCAACGAAATGCTCTCGAAAGGCGCGCGCAAGCACAACTTGCGGGCGCACCTTTACGGCGGGGCCAATGTCAATCGCAACATGATGAAGATCGGCTCGATGAATGCCGACTTCGCACGCGAATTCCTCCGGCGCGAAGGCATCATGCTGCTGCGCGAAGATCTCGGCGGCACTCAGGCCCGCCGCGTCGATTTCCGCCCGGCATCGGGCCAGGTCCGCCTCCGCACGGTGGAAGACCGGTTCGCGCCCCCTGTTAAACCCACCCAAAGTCCTGTCGTCACCCGCGGCGACGTCGAACTGTTCTGATCGGAAAAGTGAGTTCCACTATGAGCAAATCCACCAGAATTCTCACCGTAGACGACAGCCCGTCCATGCGGGCACTTCTCAACCACGCCCTCGCCGGGCACGGCTTCGACGTGGCACAGGCCGAGGACGGCATGGCCGCGCTCGACTGGCTGGCCATGAACGAGGTTGATGTGGTGATCACCGACATCAACATGCCCCGCCTTGACGGCTTTGGCCTGATAGAACGGTTGCGTGAAGGCAGCCGCCATCGCGACCGCCCGATCCTCGTGCTGACCACCGAAAGCTCGGAAGAGAAAAAGGCGCGCGCGCGTGCAGCCGGTGCCACCGGCTGGATCGTCAAGCCGTTCGATCCCGAAAAACTGGTGGCAGCCGTCCGCCGGGTTTCCCACTGATGTCCCCCCGTCTTTCAGGAGCTTCCAGCATGCTGCGCGAACTCATCACGTTTGAAGTCGAAGGCCAGGTCTTCGGGCTCGACATCATGGCCATCCGCGAAATCCGCGCATGGTCGCCCACCACGCGTTTGCCGCGCGTCCCAAGCTATGTTGCGGGCGTTGTCAACCTGCGTGGCACGGTATTGCCGGTGATCGATCTGGCGGCCCGCCTTGGCTGGCGCGCGACCGAACCGACCCCGCGCCACGCCATCATCGTAACGCAGCAGGGCGCACAGATCAGCGGCTGGATCGTGGATTCGGTAAGCGATATCGTCACCCTTGCCAGCGATGCATTGCAGCCACCGCCACCAACCTCGGCCGGTGATACGGTTGTGCCGTTCCTCGAAGGCCTTGCCGCCATCGAAGACCGGATGGTGATGGTGCTTAACCTTGCTGCGTTGTCCGACGGGGCCGAAGTCGCCGAAGCCGCCTGAACGGCCAGAAGGGAGACGCCCGATGGCGCAAGCAACGCACCGTCAGATTGCTATCGTTCTCGAAGAATTGGCCGAAGAGGTCGAGGCGCTTGGCGCATCGCTGTGCACCGACATGGATATCGCCATGCGCCACATGGACAAACTCCAGGCGATCGACCTCATCGCACAGAAACAGCGCTCGCTGGGGCTTTTGCTGGTGGCAGAACGCCCCGCCGAAGAGATTGAACGCATCGCGATAGACGTGCTGCGCGACCGGATGCGGCTGTCTGGCTGAGGCATTTTGCCAACGCTCCGTCGCATTTGGTGGATACTTCGCAGCCGAATCGGCGTAAATAATTAATAATAAGAGATTATTTTTACAGATCGAAAGAACATACCGGTACGAGCGGAGCGGATACAATGTTGGACCAGACGCACCCCGCCCACGGACGGTACGAGCAGATGCTGGCCAATTCTGCGACTGCGGCAATTTGTGCAGGGCCTGACAATATAATCATTTCCTGGAATTCTGCGGCCGAAAAGCTTTTCGGCTTCAGCGCAGACGATGCCATCGGCCAGCCGTTGTCGATCATCATCCCGAAAAAGCAACGCTCGGCACACGCTGCCGGAATAACCCGTGCAGCGGAATCCGGCACGGCCCGTCTGGCCGGACGCTCGGTCGAGATTCTGGCGCTTCATGCCAATGGCACCGAAATCCCTGTCGACCTGTCCTTGTCGATGTGGACCGAAAACGGCCAACGGATGTTTGGTGCGCTGCTGCGGGACATAACCGACCGCAAAACCGCCCACGACCGGCTGGAACATCTCGCCCATTGCGATTTGCTGACATCGCTGCCCAATCGCAATGCACTTCAGGCAAAGCTGACCGCTGCTGCCGGATCGGTCCCGCTGGCGCTGATGCTGCTGGACCTCGACGGGTTCAAACTGGTCAATGACACGCTGGGGCATAGTGTCGGCGATCAATTGCTGACAGACGTTGGCGCCCGGATAAAGGAGGCGGTCGGTCGCGATGGCTATGTCGCGAGGCTGGGGGGCGATGAATTTGCGGTAATGACCGTCAATTGTGTGCATCCGCTTTACGTTGACCAAATAACCACCCGGATCTTTGAAAGTCTGCAATCGCCTTTTGAACTGGCCGGGCAATCCATCTTTATCGGCACCAGCATCGGCATCGCCATGTCACCTGCCGATGGCACCACCCCTGAACAATTGCTCTCAAGTGCTGATCTGGCGCTGTACAGTGCAAAGGGAGACGGTGGCCGGGTTCGCCGGTTCTTTGCCAAAGCCATGCAAAGCCGGACCGAACGGCGCCATCGTTTGGGCAGCGAGTTGCGCCATGCCCTGGCCCGGCAGCAATTCGAGCTTCGCTATCAACCGCAAGTCTGCCTCAAAGACGGCCATCTGGCAGGGGTCGAGGGTAACCGGGGCAAATTCCCGGGCATGGCGCTGGACAAGATGCGTTTGTCGTGATTCATCCTGAGGATGACTCCTGGCAGCGGCATTGACGGTGATGATGGCGATTTTGACCTTCGGCGTGTCGT
>JADYXV010000101.1 GCA_020853995.1 Novosphingobium sp. | reverse complement strand
TTGGCCATGCGCAGCCGAATCCTGCCGCCGGTCAAACACATCATCGCGGGCCTTGGCCAGAGCCGCAGCGGCCTTGTGCTGCGCATCTTGTGCTGCTTTTGCAAGGTTTTGCGCTGCGCTTACCCTGTCGTCTGCCGCGCGCGCTTCCTTGCGCGCTGCATCCGCCGCTGCCGCTGCATCGCGCCAGCGTGCAAACACCAGCCGCGCTTCGGCGAGCCGGATCTTGTCACTGACCGAGACATAGCGTTCGGCTGCGCGCGCTTGCCGTCGCAGGGCTGCGATCTGTGTCTCAAGGCCGGACAGCATATCGACCAGCCGCTCAAGATTGGTCTCTGTCGCACGCAGTTTTTGTTCGGCATCGCGGCGGCGGACGTGAAGGCCGGCAATCCCCGCCGCCTCCTCCAGCATCATGCGCCGTTCGGCAGGCTTTGCCGCGATGACAGCCGCAATGCGCCCCTGGCTGACCAATGCCGGGCTGTGCGCGCCGGTGGCAGCATCGGCAAAGACCAGCGCGACGTCCTTTGCCCGCACATCGCGCCCGTTCACGCGATATGCGCTGCCTGCGCCACGCTCGATCCGGCGGACGACTTCCAGTTCACCGCCAAATGGCCCGGATGGGTCAGTTTCGGCGGTCAGCAGCACTTCGGCAAAGGCGCGGGCAGGGCGGGTGGCCGTGCCTGCGAAGATCACGTCTTCCATGCCGCCACCGCGCATGGATTTGGCCGAGCTTTCGCCCATGACCCACCGGATCGCCTCCAGCAGGTTGGATTTGCCGCAGCCGTTGGGGCCGACAACACCTGTCAGGCCGGGTTCGATGCACAGTTCGGCAGGCTCGACAAAGCTTTTGAAGCCCGCCAGCTTCAATCGCCTGATCTGCATCGAACGCGCCCCCGGCCCTTCGCCTAACGCTTAACGGGCACCCGCCTTTTGCAGCAAAGGCTCAAGCTCCGCCCATGTTCCCACAGTGGTCTTGCTGCCGTTCAGGAAGAACGTAGGCGTGCCGGTGATGTCATATTCCTTGCTCCACTGCTCGGTCGTCGCGGCCAGCTTCGTGGCCTTGGCAGTGTCGGCCAGACAGGCTGATCCTTGTGCGGCTGCAATGCCGCGCGATGCAAAGAACTCGCTCATGCCCGAAAGCTGCGCGATTCCGGCAAAGCGCTGGTCAACGGGCAGAGTTGAAACGCGCTGGAACGCGGCTTCATCCTTTTGCAGGTTGGTAAACATGTTCTTCTGCCAGCCCCAGAACTGTTCCGACAGCGGGATCGTCGCTTCGGGTGAACCGCAGCTTGCCAGCAGCACTGCGGGCATATCCAGCGCGTTCAGCAGGAACAGTCGCAATTCATAGCTGACGCGGCCCGATGCGATGTAATCGTCCCGCAGCTTGGGAAAACCCTTTTCCGAGAACTCGGCACAGTGCGAACACGATAGCGCGCCATATTCGATCAGCTTGATTGGCGCATCGGGGTTGCCCATCACATACCCGCCCTCAGGCGTTGCAGCGAAGGTTTCGGTCCAGCTTTTGCCTGCGGGCGCTGCAATTTTGGCGATAGGTTCCGCGCTCGCGGCTTCGCCCCCGGCAGCGTCCGTCTTGTCACCGCATGCGGCAAGGCCAAGTGTCAAAGGAAGGGTTGCAAGAAGCAAGGCGCGGGCGAATTTCATCGTCTGGATATTCCCATGTCTGGATTTTGCACGACGCTAGCCGATTGTCGCGCGGGTTTGAAGGGGGTGGGCTTACGCGACGGATTTTACCGCACCCGCGCATCCAGTTGCGGTTTCAGTGAAGCCCAATCGTGCGTTCCGGCCAGCAATACCCCGTCCAGCATGAAGCTTGGTGTGCCGTTCACGTTGTACTTTTCAACCGCCTCTTGCGTTTGCGCGGCCAGTTTCTTGGCCAGCGTTTCGTTGGCAAGGCAGCGCTCTGTCGCAACACGGTTTACACCGCGCGCTTCCATGAATTCATAGAATTTGAAATCGCTCGCAATGGCGCGGGTACGGTTGACGAATGGCCCTGTGCTCCAACGCTGGCGCTGGGCCTCGGTTGAATTGGTTGCGGGCACGATCCATTTGGCCTGATTGCGCATGAAGGCTGTGTGCAGCGGGAAAAACCGTGCGGGCGCAACGCAATTGGTCAACAAGGCCACGGTCATATCAATCGGATCACGCACAAAATTGCGGATTTCGACAGCGCCCTTGCCCAATCCCACCAGTCCGATTTTCAACTGGGCTTCGGATTGCACTTCAAACTGTGCGCAATGCGGGCAGGTATAACTGACATATTCGACCAGCCGCAGCGGCGCGGCTTGATTGCCCAGCACATGATAGCCCTGCGGTGTGACTGCCGCTGTCGCAACCCAATTGCCGCGCGCCACAGGCTTGGCAGGCTTATTTGCTCCCGGTCCCGCACCTGTGAGCGTCACCAAAGCGCCCATTGCCAGCGCCACCGTTACCATCGCCCGTTTCACGTCAGCTCCGTCCCTTGCTTACCTCGTCCAGACTCCGGGCGAGGCTTTCCAATACCGTGCGCAATTCAGGATCGCCAATGTCGCGCAGCGAATCCCCCAATTCAATAGGGATCGGCTTTAACGATGGCGGCGCGGTGCGCGGTGCTTCTTTCGCTTTGGGCGCCTGAACCACGCCTTGCCGTATCTTCACCCGCGCCACTGCACGATAGCCGAAAAACCGGTTCACGCGGTCCATGATTTCGGGGATGACGTGCTGGATGATCGTTGCGTGCGCAGGCGTCACCACGAGTTGAAGGATGCCATCGGCCTTTTCACCGGGCGGAAAGCGGATGGATTCAGGCATGCAGTGCCGCGCATGGCGCTCGCCCACAATCTCCGGCCAGCGGGTGACTACGCTGGATGGCACATAGCCGAAGCGGCGGTACGCGGTGCGGCCAATTGCGGGCATCAGATCTGCAATCTGCCGTGCCTCGCCCCCGCGCGGGCGTTCATACGGCTTTCCGGCGTATGGCTTACCAGCAGCAGGCTTGGCCGCAGCCGTCTTTGCAGGGGCGCGGGTTTTG
>JADYXV010000100.1 GCA_020853995.1 Novosphingobium sp. | reverse complement strand
TGAGGTTGGAAGGGCAGAAAACCAAACAGCACGGCGGCGGGCCACACGCTTTGCCGCATTCTGGCTCGCGCTTGCAATCATTACCAAATGGCCCTTTGCGCTGGCCGGACTTGCAGTGGCAGGAAGCATGTTTTTTGGCATGCACAAGGGTCATGAAACGGTGGCCAGCATGCTGAAGCGGCTTGCCGGGTTTGGAACGCTCACAATTGCGCTGGTCCTGCTGATGTCACCTTATCTTGTGCTGGATTACCCTGTCCTGATCAGCAACTTGAAAGGAGAGGCCCAGCCTTACCATCTTGGCGCAACAGGCGGCACGGTTCTGGAAAACCTGTGGTGGTATGCCAGCGTCCCCTTATGGCGCAGCTTCGGCCCTGCAGGATGCGCGCTCCTAATTGCCGGCGCTGTTCTGCTCCGCCACAGATACGAAGCATTGGCCCTCATGTTGCCGACGGTTCTCGCTCTGGTATCCGTCACGGTATCCCAGAATTTGGTGTGGGATCGCTGGATGCTGCCCCTGGTCCCGCTGATCACGTTAGTCGTAGCCTACGCCGTCATGGAAATTGTGCGTTTGGTCAAAGCCCAGCCGGGGATAGTACGTGGCGGCATTCTCGCTGGCCTAACTCTCGCTCTGTTATGGTCGCCGCTCCAACGCGATGCCGTGCAAGCGCAAGAGCGGATCCTTGATACCCGCCAATTAGCCTCACGCTGGGTACACGATCATGTTCCCGACCAAGATACGCTGATGCTGGAGCACTTCGCGTTCGATCTACTGCCCGGCACGTGGCAATTCAGGTTCCCGATGGGCGAGGCAGGTTGTGTTGATGTGCGGGCGATGCTCTCCGGGCGGATTTCCTATGCCACGATCCAGGCAGGACGGGGGCAGCGATCCAACATCGATTACGGCACCACAAATCCTGCTACGCGCGAAACCTGCCGCAGTGACTATGCTTTGCTGACCCAATATGATCGCTATGCAGCAGAGCGAGACAGGTTTCCCAAAGAATACCAAGCCTATCGTGCTCTTCTGGCACAAGGCCAAATTGTTGCCACCTTCAGGCCGGAGAAGGGGCGTATCGGTGGCCCCATCATTCGGGTGGTACGTTTTAGACAGGTTCCCAAGACCCAGGAACGCAGGTGATCAATTGAAATCGTTGACTCAGAAGAAGTTTCTCTGAGTGGGTCATTTGACCTCAGCTGGAGGTGATTTGCTTGATGAAAGCAACTCTGACCAGAAGCGCCACCAACGACTAATTCCACGGTAGTGGTAGTCTGCTTCGCAAGACTCTAAGGGAGGCGCTACAAAGCTCTTCGCGTCACGTACCCTCACCTGTCTGCACAATGCGTTTGCCAGTGGCAATCAACAGGCAGCTCTCGGATGTCTGAAAATCGAGGTTACGGGCTGAACTGGCCAAGCCGCACGCTCCCGGCATAATGTCGACGCCGCCGGAAACAACTTTGCCCTTGCAAGGCAGTACGAGCACGGGGCCATCGTAGGCCGAAAGCATGGCTGAGCTTGGAAGACCTTCAATCCGCTCGACTGAGAAGAAAGGCCCGTCAACGATATTCAGGCTGCCGGACAATGACAAATCCTGCCGCAATGCAAGATCGTAAGGCATCCCCGATGCTACCGCCAAACCCTTATCCAAATGCAATTCTCTGGGTCGTCCATAGTCGAACAACCGATAGGTAATGTCACTGTTCTGTTGAATTTCAATAAGGCTCACGCCGCGACCAATTGCATGAACGGTACCAGCGGGAATGTAAAAGAAATCACCTTCCCTTACCGGATACCACTCCATCAAACCTTCAATGCTGCCATCCAAAGCAGCCCGCTTTATCGTATCTGGATCCACTCGTTCCCGAAAACCGATCCCCAAAGTTGCGCCGGGCTCGGCATCAATCACCAGCCAGCATTCATCTTTGCCGCCATCGCTTTCGCCCAACGCCTTCGCTTGTACGTCATTGGGGTGGACCTGGACTGACAACTTCTCGCTGGTGAATATGTATTTGACCAAAATGTCGGACATTTCGACCTGAGGTTCAAACCACACCTCGCCAATCCGCTGCCCTTCTGGACTGGCGAAAGGGGGCGGAAGGACGTCCTTTCCCCATGGTTTTTCGACCATTCTCTTGGTCAAGATAGTCACTGATTGGCTGCTCCGCTCAACTTGCCCACGGACTGCGCTCCTTCAGGGGTGCAAACCAGCACTTCATCGCCATCGACCACAATGATCAGGTTCGATGCCCCTACGACCGAAACGCGCGGGCCATCGCTCATCACCAATACGTTTGAACAATCGGCAAGTTCCGCCCGTCCGGTCGTAACATTGCCCGCAATGTCCAATTCCTGCGCTTCGTACAAAGCCTGCCAATTTCCGATGTCCGACCACATCATTGTTGCCGGCACCATGGCTGCACGATCGGTGTTCTCCATGACCGCATAGTCAACCGATTGGCTGGGCACTTTTGCAAAGGCGCCTGCATCGGGATGGAAGCGCATTCTATCAGTATGCCCCAAATCAATCGCGGCGCGCACGGCGTCCAGAATGTCGGGCCGATACCGTCCCAATTCAGCCAGAAAGGTGCCGACCCGGAAGGCAAAGATGCCGCCATTCCAGGCATATTCACCGCTCGACAGGAACTCGATCGCCCGCGCCAGATCGGGTTTTTCAACGAACCGCTCAACCTTGCGGCCAGCCGTGCCAGCAATCAGCTCGCCCTGCTTCAAATAGCCGAAGCCGGTTTCAGGTGACGTGGGAGAAATGCCGAAAGACACCAGCCATCCATCGTTTGCCAGCTTCGCCGCCGCCTTGGCTGCATTGCGGAAAGCATCTGTGTCGCCAATGTGGTGATCGCTTGGGCACACCAGCATCACCGCATCTTCGGGCAACATCAGCGCAGCCAACGCAATGGCCGCAGCCGTATTGCGCCCTTGCGGTTCGACCAGAATGCGCGTGCTTGCGCGATTTGGCAGTTGCTCTTCAACATGATCGAGGTGCGCCGTTCCCGTCACGATCACAGGATGGGCAAATCCTGGTTGGCCCTCGCACCGCAGAACCGTCGCCGTGAACATCGTGGTATCACCCACCAATGGCAGAAACGGCTTGGGCTTATTCTTGCGGGATCGGGGCCAGAGCCGCGTGCCAC
>JADYXV010000099.1 GCA_020853995.1 Novosphingobium sp. | reverse complement strand
GATGCCTATCGCTCTGGCGTTTCGATTCAGGGCGTCGACATCAAGAAGACCGATCCGCCGACCAAAGTGGTCGACGCGTTCAAGGAAGTGCTGGCCGCCCAGCAGGACGCACAGAGCGAAATCAACCGCGCACAGGCCTGGGCCGAACAGCTGACGGCGCGCGCCGGTGGTGAAGCGACCGCGTTCGACAAGGTCTATGAACAGTACCGGCTGGCCCCCGAAGTGACGCGCCGCCGCATGTATTACGAAACGATGGAGCGCGTGTTGAGCCAGACCGACAAGGTCATCCTCGAATCGAACAATGTGCAGTCCTACCTGCCCTTGCCCGAAATGAAGCGCACGCAACCCAAGCCAGCGGAAGGGGGCAACTGACATGACCTTCCTGCAAACGCTGTGGAATGACCACAAAGTGCCGATCATCGCCGCCGCCGTCGCGCTTGTCGCGGCTGGCAGCTGTCTCAAGGTCGTCGATGAAAAGACGCAAGCAGTGGTCGTGCGGCTGGGCCAGCCCGACCGCGTGATCAACCGCTTCCGCCCCGATGTGGAATTCGGCCAGACCGGCGCAGGCGTCGTGTGGCGCATCCCGTTCATGGAACAGGTTGTCGAGATCGACCGCCGCATCCTCGATCTGGACATGGAACGTCAACAGGTGCTCTCGGCCGACCAGCGCCGCCTTGAAGTGGACGCTTTCGCGCGCTTCCGCATCATCGATCCGGTCCGCATGGTGCAAACCGCCGGAACGACCGAACGGGTAACCGAACAGCTCCAGCCGATCCTCAATTCGGCGCTGCGGCAGGAACTGGGCAAGCGCAGCTTCAATTCTCTGCTGACTGCCGACCGTGGCAAGGCGATGGAACAGATCCGCGCAGGCCTTGATCGTGAGGCCCGCGAATATGGCGCGCAGATCATCGACGTGCGGATCAAGCGCGCCGATCTTCCCGAAGGCAGCCCGCTGGAATCCGCCTTCACCCGCATGGCCACCGCCCGCCAGCAGGAAGCCGCCACGCTGCGCGCCCAGGGCCAGAAAACGGCCCAGATCATCCGCGCGACGGCTGAGGCAACTGCGGCCAAGACGTATGCCGATGCCTTCAACAAGGACCCGGCATTCTACGATTTCTACCGTGCCATGCAAAGCTACGACGCCACGTTCCGGCAGAAGGATTCGAGCACATCGATCATCCTTTCGCCGGATAACGAATACCTGAAGCAGTTCAGGGGCAAGTAATTCAGGCCAAGATGAACAAAGCTGAACGCCGTCATTCAAAATCCGTTCAGGCGGAACGGCGTGAAAACGGCAATGACGACGTTAACGAGGCCCCTCCGGGCTTCTGTATAGACAAAAGAGGACCAGCCACGTGCGATATGCTTACGGTGTAACTTCGGCGCTGCTTCTGGCTGGCAGCGCATTGACATTGGTGACAGGCCTTCCCGCTGGCGCGCAAGTTGCCCAGAACGATCAGGCCGAGATGCGCACAATGGTGCCGCGCCCCGGTGCGCCGCTCAGCTTTGCCGATCTGACGCAGCAATTGCAGCCCGCCGTGGTCAACATCTCCACCCGCCAGCGCGTGAAGGTGCAGAACAACAATCCCTTCGCCGGCACGCCGTTTGGCGATCTGTTCGGCGGTGGCCAAGGCGGCGGCGCCCCCCAGACCCGCGAGGCACAATCGCTGGGTTCAGGCTTCATCATCTCGGCCGATGGCTATGTGGTGACCAACAACCACGTGATTACCGCCGATGGACAGGGCGAGGTCGAATCGATCACCGTCACCACACCTGATGGCACCGAATATCCGGCCAAGCTGATCGGCAAGGATGCCGCATCCGACCTTGCCGTGCTGAAAATCAGCGCGCCCAAGGCCTTCCCGTTCGTGAAGTTCGGCGATTCGCGCAAGGCGCGCGTCGGTGACTGGGTGATCGCCATCGGCAACCCGTTCGGGCTTGGCGGCACGGTAACGCAAGGGATCGTCTCGGCGGTCTATCGCAACACCGGTTCAGGCTCTGCCTATGACCGCTATCTGCAAACCGATGCGTCGATCAACCGGGGCAATTCGGGCGGCCCGATGTTCGATATGGCGGGCAACGTCATCGGCATCAACAACGCCATCTTCTCGCCCACCGGCGGCTCGGTCGGCATCGGTTTTGCCATCCCGGCTGAAATCGCAGCGCCGATTGTAGACAAGCTGCGCGCAGGTCAGGCGATAGAGCGCGGCTATCTCGGCGTACGCATCCAGCCATTGTCCGAAGACCTTGCCGCTTCGCTGGGCCTGCCCAAGAACCGGGGCGAGTTCATTCAGGCGGTCGAACCTGCCCAAGCCGCTGCCAAGGCAGGCATTCAGGCAGGCGACGTTGTCGTCAAGGTTGACGGCAAGGAGGTCTCGCCCGACCAGACGCTTTCGTTCATCGTGGCCAACACCGTACCGGGCAAGCGCATTCCGGTTGAACTGCTGCGCAACGGCCAGCGGGTGACCGTACAGGCCGTGGTGGGCAAGCGCCCGACCGAGGAAGAACTGGCCAACCAGAGCTTCGATCCTGATGCCCAGCAAGACAGCGAAAGCTTTGCTGCCAAGCCGCAGACAGGCCCAAGCGTTCTGCAATCGTCACTCGGCATCGTCGCCATTCCATTGACCCCGCAAATTGCGCGTCAACTGGGTGCAGGCGAAGACGCCAAGGGCGTGGTCATCACTGCGGTTGATGCATCTGCTGATGCTGCCACCAAGGGCCTGCAACGCGGCGATATCGTGCTTTCGGCCAATTATGTGGCCGTCACCAGCCTTGCCGATCTGGAAAAGATCGTGCGCACGGCCAAGACCGAAGGCCGCGAGGCTGTGCTCCTGCGCATCCAGCGCCGTGGCCAGCCCGCCACATACATGCCGGTGCGTCTGCGTTAATTCACGCAGGCCATCCGCCCGCCCACAAAAAAGGGCCGCTCCATGCCGGAGCGGCCCTTTTTTGTTGGTTATTCGACCACCTTTGTCACCCTTGTAACTTGCGTTCATCCCCGAAGCATTCAGAATGCGGTGGGGCTGCGGCGGGACGGTCGTTTCACCCTTGGGACGTTGATCCCGTAGTTCAGCTTGATCGTCCTGCCGCACGATTATCGACCCCGAACAGTCGCTTGGGCCGCTGCGCGAGCCCGTTTGTGCAAGGCTGGGAGACGGTGATCATGAGCTATGTTGGTATTGATGTATCGAAGGACCGGTTGG
>JADYXV010000098.1 GCA_020853995.1 Novosphingobium sp. | reverse complement strand
GACCTGGCCGACCATTATCTGGGCGAAATCATTGGCGAGGCGATGAGCGAAGGGGCCTTTGCCGGATTGGGGGTTGATGAAACGATCAGCCTTATCAACCAGATGGTATCACCCTATTGCGCGCTGAACACGATGGTGATGGTGATGGATCGGTTGAGCGAGGAGAAGCTGGCGCGCATCATCGATGCCATGTTCGATGGCCTGTCCGCGCAAGATCGCGGCGCGCGCGCGGTTACCGGATTACGCGCTGCCTGAACCGCCACACCAGTCCCCGCGCTTGCCCCGCCAATGTTCGGCAAGGCCTTCGTCGGCCAGCTTTGCACCAAGGCTTTTGCCATTGCGCGTCACCACACGCAGCGCACGGCCATAGCGGTCAACCTGACGTCCGTGCACTTCCAGCGTGAACGGTCCGGCGTTGAGCAATTGTTCAAGGCGCTGTTTGGCCCGTGCGCCAAGCGCGGCTTCATAAGCACAAGAGGGAGTTGCGGTTTCGGGCGTGTTGATATCCGCCATGCGGATTTTGGTGCCCGCGTACCAGAAGGTGTCACCATCTACGACGCAAGTAACGCGCTTGGCCGAACCGCAGGGTGCAAAGCGCCCTTGTTCGGGATCAGCGGGTTGGGCGCAAGCGGTGGTGGCGGGCGAGAGCAGAAGTGCAGAAGCCAGCAGTATCAATTTTCCTGTCATTGCAAAGCAATGCGGCGGGCGGGCTCCCTTTGCGCCCCAGTGTTCGTACGGAGAGGGTTTGCCCTAAGGGCAATCGCATCAGAAGTTCGCCACATCAATCCGTCATCCCGGGCTTGACCCGGGATCCCGCTGTTTCTTTTGCAACGTCGCAAAGCAGCGGGACCCCGGGTCAAGCCCGGGGTGACGACAAGGGTATAGACCTTAGTTCTGTGCCCTTAGGGCAATTGCGCAGGGTAACGGCTGGCTAAGATTTTCGGGGTAGAGGACCAATCATGATCGGGCCGCGCCTTACCACTGTTTTCGCCAGCCGATGGAAGGCCCTGTTCTGGGCCATATCCATCCTGTTGTTTGCCTGGCGCGTGGTGCCATCGGCGGAAGAGACACAGGCAACCAAAGCCAAGCCGCTGCAAACAGACCCGTGGGCTTTGGACAAGAAATAACTTCGACGATCAGCTTCCGGGCGGATTGTCGTCGTCGATGCCGCCATCGCCCAGCATGCCTTCTTCGTCATCATCGCTGCGTTCGCCGCGATAGGCGCTCATGTCGATCACGCCGCTGCTCACCATCTGGTTCATGTGATCGACCAGATCGGGCATGCCGGAATCATCGCTGTTGCCTGCCGCACGTTCGGTTTCACCGTGTTCGCCCAGCACGCTGGTTCTACGCGCGATAGCCTCGTCGGCCACCGTTTGAGCCTGTGCTTCACCGTCTTCCTGTTCGGAATTGACGGTTTCGGGGGCAGTATTGTCTGGCTTGGGTGTTTTACGGTCGATCACGGCGTC
The DNA here is from genome assembly GCA_020853995.1 of Novosphingobium sp. Lineage (GTDB taxonomy): Bacteria > Pseudomonadota > Alphaproteobacteria > Sphingomonadales > Sphingomonadaceae > Novosphingobium. The sequence continues at coordinate 4,770 of JADYXV010000098.1, read as the reverse complement.
TCTCCTGGTTAAGGAGACTACGCCCTGATCGACCGCCTGTTCCGCGATTAACGGGTAGGGACCGGCGTTTCACCCGAGTAATCATAAAAGCCCCGGCCGGACTTGCGGCCCAGCCAGCCCGCTTCGACATATTTTTGCAGCAGCGGCGCGGGGCGGTACTTGGGATCGCCGGTGGCCGCGAGAGAGATCTTCATGATTTCAAGCAGGGTATCAAGCCCGATGAAATCGGCCAGTTCGAGCGGCCCCATCGGATGATTGAGGCCCAGCTTCACGCCCTTGTCGATATCCACGACCGATCCTGTGCCGCTGCCGAGCACAAAGGCGGCTTCGTTGATGAACGGCACGAAGATGCGGTTGACGATAAAACCGGGTTCATCCTGCGAAAGCACGATTTCCTTGCCGATATCGCCAACATAGCCGCGCACCAGATCAATCGTGCCAACCGAAGTGGCAAGGCCGGGGATGACCTCGACCAGTTTCATCAGGGGCACCGGATTGAAGAAGTGGATGCCGATGAAGCGTTCCGGATCGGGGGAGGAAACCGCCATGCGCGTGATCGGGATGGACGATGTGTTGGATGCCATGACCGCGTGGGGCGCGAGGTGTTTGCCTGCCGATTCAAAGATCTTGTGCTTGATGTCTTCGCGCTCGGTCGCAGCTTCGATCACCAGATCGGCTTCGGCAAGGGCGGCGTGATCGGAAAAGCTGTGCAGGTTGGCAACGGTGGACGCAGCAATGGCAGCGTCGACTTTGCCCTTTTCAACCAGCTTGGCGAGGCCTTTGGCGATCTTGTCGCGTGCTTTATCGGCCAGTTCGATGGAGACATCGCCCAGCAGCACTTTCATGCCCGCTTGCGCCGATACTTGCGCAATGCCCGAACCCATCTGGCCTGCGCCGATGACTGCAACCGTCTTGATCATGAAAAATCCCCGTCATGCATAGCAATGCGCGCTGACTAGCGGGGGGTGGATGCGAAGTCTACCTGCCCCAATCAAGAGGCTGAACCAATCAAAAGACTGGCCAGCTTATCGCGAGGCGCCGGGCACCCACAGCGGATCGTTGCCTGCATTGGTGGCGCGGGCCAGCACGAACAGGTAATCGGACAAGCGATTGAGATAGGCCAGAGCTTGCGGATTTACAGGTTCCGCAGCGGCAAGGGCAACTGCGCTGCGTTCAGCCCGCCGCACGGTGGCGCGGGCGACATGGATGCGGGCCGCCGCCTCTGACCCGCCCGGAAGAATGAAGCTGGCCAGCGGGGGCAAGCCTTCGTTCAGCGTATCGATGGCGTTTTCAAGCCATTCGACCTGGCTTTGCACGACGCGCAACACCATGTCCGATGGCGCGAAGTCATCACCCGGCGTGGCAAGATCAGCGCCCAGATCAAACAGGTCGTTCTGGATGCGCTGAAGGTTCTGGCCGGTTTCTGGAGATGCGGCAATGACGGCAAGGCCGATGACGCTGTTGGCTTCGTCCACTTCGCCAATGGCCTGCATGCGCGCATCATATTTGGCGCGGCGCGATCCGTCGACAAGGCCGGTGGTGCCTTCATCACCCGTGCGGGTGTAAATTTTGTTGAGTTTTACCATGGGTTTGCGGACGCGCCGTTCAGCGCGAAATGGCCATCAGAACAGCCACCGCAATGACGGCCATGCCCTGATACTTGATGCGGTTGAACATCATCTTGTTTTGCAAAATCTGCATATCGGTCGCGCCGTTGGCCGGATCGCTTTTCAGATCGGCCTCGGTCGTTTTCAAAAACGCGACAATCCCGCGCACGAGCGAGATGACCGTCATGGCGACGAGGAAGATGATCAGCGGGACCAATACAAAATAGCTCATGGCACAAGAGTTAAAGCGTCTGACAGCGAAATGCCAGTGTCAAAGAGGGCAGAGCGCACTTCGGCGGCAACCGCGCGGCCATCTTCGCCAGCGCGGCGGCGATCGGCAATGGCGGGCGCATCGCGGCGCTTGGCCAGTTTGCGCCCGTCTGCTTCCACCAGCACCGGATGATGGTGCCACACCGGCACCGGCAGGCCGAGCAGGTGTTGCAGCAAGCGGTGGACGTGGCTGGCGTGGAACAGATCCACTCCGCGCGTAATATGCGTAACGCCATCGGCGGCATCATCCAGCGTGGCGGCCAGATGATAGCTGGCGGGTGCATCCTTGCGCCAGAGCACGACATCGCCGAACATTTCAGGCCGGGCCTTTTGCGCCCCGCGTCTTTCATCTGCCCATTCCAGCGGGCCTGCCAACATGACCGCCTGCTCCATATCCAGCCGCCACGCGGCATCGGCGCCGGGACGCGGGCCACGGCGCAGGCAGGTGCCGGGGTAGAGCGGCCCGTCCGGGCCATGGGTATGCGCAGCGGCAGCCACTTCGGCGCGGGTGCAGGTGCAGGGATACAGCAGGCCCATGGCGCGCAGATCATCGGCAGCGGCGCGATAGTTTGCGATGCGTTGTGATTGCGGGCTGACTTCGCGGTATTCAAGGCCGAGCCAAGCAAGATCGGCGCGAAATTCATCGGCAAGTTCGGGCCGCGAACGCGCGCCATCGATATCTTCGATTCGCAGCAAAAATTCGCCATCTTCGCGTTTGGCCCGGTCATGGGCAGCGATTGCAGAAAACGCGTGGCCCAGATGGAGCGGGCCGTTGGGGCTGGGGGCAAAGCGGGTGACGATCATGTGCGCAGCAGATTAGCGCGCCTTGACGTAAAACGACACAACCCAAAAAGACAAAACGGCCACCCGCGAGGGGTGGCCGCTTTTGTTGATTTGTCGCGGTATTTCCGACAGCTCAGGCGAGCGTGGCGGTGAACATCATGCCGCTGAGACCAGCAGCCAGGATGATCGGAAGCGCGGCAGTAATAAGACTACGCATGGGTGTTCCTCCTGTTCGGGTTCACCTTAGCAAGCATCCTCCCAGTTCGTTTGTCCGGCAGGGTGGGCTGGAAGCATCAGAACTGAAAGCGCAAATACGCCGAATGACGTATGCTGCAAGTGCGAACGAGGCACATGCAGTTGCATGTAACGCAATTGTCACATTTGCGCACCTGTCTGGACAGAAACCGCCCTAGTCCGTATCGGCACGCCATGAGCATTCAACCTTCAGAATCGATCCTTATTGTCGACTTCGGCAGCCAGGTAACCCAGCTGATCGCGCGGCGCGTACGCGAAGCGGGGGTCTATTCCGAAATCGCGCCCTATACGCAGGCCGAGGCCGCGTTCCACCGGATGAAGCCGACCGGTATCATCCTTTCCGGATCGCCCGCCAGCGTGCCCGCCGACGGTTCCCCGCGCGCACCGCAAGTGCTGTTTGACAGCGGATTGCCGATTTTGGGCATCTGTTATGGCCAGCAAGTGATGAGCGAGCAGCTTGGCGGCAAAGTGGAGCCGGGCGATTCGGGCGAATTTGGCCGCGCTTTCCTCACCGTCACCGAACCGTGCGTGCTGTTTGACGGGCTGTGGTCAGTTGGAGAACGCCATCAAGTGTGGATGAGCCATGGCGACAAGGTGACGCAATTTGCACCCGGCTTCCGCATCGTTGCGGTATCGGACGGCGCGCCGTTTGCAGTCATCGCCAACGATGAAAAGAAGTATTACGGCACCCAGTTCCACCCCGAAGTGGTCCACACGCCCGATGGCGGCAAGCTGATCGCCAATTTCGTGCGCCACGTCTGCGGCTGCACCGGCGAATGGACGATGGCGGAATTCCGCAAGACCAAGATCGCCGAAATTCGCGAACAAGTGGGTTCCAGCCGCGTGATCTGCGGGCTTTCGGGCGGGGTTGATTCGGCAGTTGCCGCCGTGCTGATCCATGAAGCCATCGGTGACCAGTTGACCTGCGTGTTCGTCGATCACGGATTGATGCGCATGGGCGAGGCCGAGCAGGTCGTCAGCCTTTTCCGCAACCATTACAACATTCCGCTGGTGCACAAGGATGTGTCGCCATTGTTCCTCGGCGGGCTTGCCGGCGTTACTGACCCCGAAGCCAAGCGCAAGTTCATCGGCAAGACGTTTATCGATGTGTTCGAGGCTGAAGCCCGCCAGGTGGGCGGCGCAGACTTCCTGGCACAAGGCACGCTCTACCCTGACGTGATCGAATCGGTCAGCTTCACCGGCGGGCCATCGGTGACGATCAAGAGCCACCATAACGTGGGCGGCCTGCCCGAACGCATGAACATGAAGCTGGTTGAACCCCTTCGCGAACTGTTCAAGGATGAAGTGCGCGCACTGGGCCGCGAACTGGGCCTGCCCGATGTGTTCGTGGGCCGCCACCCGTTCCCCGGCCCCGGCCTTGCCATCCGCATCCCCGGCGAGGTGACCAAGGAACGCTGCGACATCCTGCGCAAGGCCGACGCAATCTACCTTGAGGAAATCCGTAACGCAGGCCTTTATGATGCAATCTGGCAGGCCTTCGCCGTGCTGCTCCCGGTCAAAACCGTAGGAGTGATGGGCGATCACCGCACCTATGACAGCGTCTGCGCCCTGCGCGCCGTCACCAGCACCGATGGCATGACGGCTGACATTTACCCGTTCGACGCAGGCTTCCTGAGCCGCGTGGCAACGCGCATCGTCAACGAGGTAAAGGGCATCAATCGCGTGGTCTATGACTACACCAGCAAGCCCCCCGTCACGATTGAATTTGAATAATCGCGCGGCCTTGACCAAGCCTCTTGGCCAAGGCATTTTCGCGCGATGACCATTCACGTCAATATCGGCGAAGCAAAGACCAGGCTGTCAGAGCTATTGGCAGCAGCTGCGCGTGGCGAGG
>JADYXV010000097.1 GCA_020853995.1 Novosphingobium sp. | reverse complement strand
TGATGCAGCGGCTGGCGGGACGGCGCGGTCAGCGGCGCTGGAACAGGCCGCCGTAGCTCAGATTGCGGATGCGAACGCCCGGGTCGTTCTCGCCCGATCCGTGGCCGCACGGACGGAAGAGCTGAAACGGGGCGGATGGGTCACCGATGCGATGGTCGATCAACGTCGGCAAGAACTGGCCGCTGCGCAGGCAGGACTTGCGGCTGCACAGGCCAATCGCAGTGCGGCCGCTATGGATCGCGGACGATTGGGCGCGGAGCGCGCGGCGCTGGTCGAACAACGTGCAAACCTGCGCCTCGTCGCACCGCACGCAGGACTGGTGGTGCGCCGAGCCGTGGAACCCGGTACGACCGTGGTGGCCGGCCAGGCTGTGATTGAGATCATCGATCCATCGCAATTGTGGATCAATGTACGCTTCGATCAGACCCAATCGGCCGGTCTGGCTGCGGGTCAAGTGGCGCGGATCGCTTTGCGGTCAAGGCCAGACGCGCCTCTAACAGGGACAATCGAACGCGTTGAACCCATGGCGGATGCGTTGACCGAGGAAGTACTGGCCAAGGCACGATTCGGTGTAACCGGCGGATTGCCTTCGATCGGTGAGTTGGCGGAGGTAACTGTGGCCCTGCCTGCACAGGAACGATCTCTGGCCATTCCCAATGCAGCTGTCCACCGGATCGATGGACAGGTTGGCGTTTGGGTGATCCGCGATGGGGAACTCGTCTTCGCACCAGTCAGGCTTGGTGCCGAGGATCTCGGAGGCTGGGTGCAGGTTCTGAGCGGCCTCGCCAAGGGCGAGAGAATCGTGCTGCATAGCGCGAAGGCACTCTCCACCAACAGTCGGTTCAGTATCGTCGACGCGTTGCCATGATCAGTCTGGCGGGGCGCGACATCCTGCATGGCTGGGGCAAATTTGTGCTCACCGGAATAGGATTGGGATTGCTGATCGGCGTCACCCTGTCGATGGCCGGGGTTTATCGCGGAATGGTCGATGACGCGCAGGCCTTGCTCGACAACAGCAGGGCTGACTTGTGGGTTGTGCAGAAGGACACGCTTGGCCCCTATGCCGAGCCCTCCAGCCTGACCGAGGATAGCGAGCGGCCAATCCAGGCGATGCGCGGTGTCGCCCAGGCAGCTGGCGTTACTTACCTGACGATGCAGATCGCACACGGGGACAAGGATGTGCGGGTGATGGTCGTCGGGGCGGAAATGGGCCAACCTGGATTGCCTGGCCAGCCCACCCATCTGATCTCAGGGCGCCAGATCGTGCGTGGCCACTATGAAGCTGTAGCTGATGTGAAGACCGGCTTCGCGATTGGTGACCGCGTCAAAGTGCGCCGCAATTTTTATACGATTGTCGGGCTGACCAGCCGGATGGTGTCATCGGGCGGAGATCCGATGCTGTTCTTGTCTTTGAAGGATGCGCAGGGGGCCCAATTCCAGAAGGACAGTGACGCCATTGTCCGTCAGCGCGCGCGCACGGCTGCCAATCCGCAACTGAACCCACCGGGCAATCCGGCGGTGGCGCAAGCAGTAAACGCCGTTCAATCGGGCAATACAAACGTCAATGCCATTCTGGTCACCATCACGCCGGATGCCAATCCCGATGAAGTCGCCGCCGCCATCCGCCGCTGGCAACGCCTGACGGTTTATACCCGAGCTCAGATGGAAGAAATCCTGGTTCAGAAGCTGATCGCCTACTCGGCCCGGCAAATCGCAATGTTTCTGGTCATTCTGTCGATTGTCAGCGCCGCCATCGTGGCCTTCATCATCTACACCATGACTATCGGCAAGATCCGTGAAATTGCAGTGCTGAAGCTGATCGGCACACGCAATCGCACGATCTCTTGGATGATCCTGCAACAGGCGTTGGGATTGGGCCTGATCGGCTTCGTCGTTGGCAAGATAGCGGCAAGTCTGTGGGCACCCTTCTTCCCCAAATACGTCCTACTGCTGCCATCAGATTCGATCCTGGGCTTCGTGGCGGTGATGCTGATCTGCACAATGGCAAGCTTCCTGGCGATCCAGGCTGCGATCAAGGTCGATCCGGCGGAGGCGATCGGTGGCTGAAGGCATCACCCTTGAGAATGTCGTCAAGACCTACGGCAGCGGCGAGACGGCGGTTCAGGCCCTGCGCGGAGTCGATATGGCGGTGGCCAAGGGTGAAGTCGTAGGGCTGATCGGGCCATCTGGGTCAGGTAAGAGTACGCTGCTCAAATGCCTTGGGGCGGTGATTGAGCCTACGTCAGGCAAGATGACAATTGGTGACCAGTGCATTTATGACAATGGCTGGAAGGTCCGCGATCTACGCGCGCTGCGGCGCGATATGATCGGCTTCATTTTTCAGGCCCCTTACCTGATCCCATTCCTTGATGTGACCGACAATGTTGCGTTGCTGCCGATGCTGGCCGGAAAGCCGAATGCAGAGGCCCGAAAGCTGGCGCGCGATCTGCTTGATGCGCTTGATGTCGGCCACCGCGCCGCCGCCATGCCCTCTCAGCTTTCGGGGGGGGAGCAGCAGCGCGTGGCAATAGCCCGCGCCCTGATCAATCGTCCGCCAGTGATCCTCGCCGATGAACCAACAGCGCCGCTGGATGGCCAGCGTGCTCTTGCTGTGGTGGGGTTGCTCAATGATATGGCCTGCCAGTTCGATACCGCGATCATCATCGTCACCCATGATGAAAAGATCATCCCGACCTTCAAGCGGCTTTACAATATCCGTGACGGGCGGACGGTTGAAGAGCTGCAAGGTCAAACGGAGTAGCACCCGATTTTCTGAATTTGGTTCGGATCCATTTTGCGGACATACATCTTGGGGACCACTATCGTCTTTAGGTGGCTCGAAAGGATGAACGCCTTAGACGCCGCTTCCGCGATCCTGTCCGCGCCAAAGGCTGGCAAGCAAGTCCGTTTGGGTGACCAAACCCGCCAAGCTGCCATTGGCCCAGACGATCACTGCCTGATGATGAACGCCATCCGAAAGTACAGGCGCAAGTGCTGCGGCAGCGCTATCCGCTGCGGCGATGCAAGCGCCGGTTTGCATAACTTCGGAAATGTTGCGTCCCTGTTCGCCTGCCAAAACGCCGCGCGTTGCAAGGCCAACGACCCTCTCGTCTCGATCCAGAACCGGTAAGGCAGAAACATGGCGGCGATCCATTTGTGCCAGCGCATCTTCGGTCCAATCATCTGCCTGACACGTCACCACATCGCGCGACATGATGTCGAGGCATAGCGGAACAGGCCGTGTCCGTGAAAAAGC
>JADYXV010000096.1 GCA_020853995.1 Novosphingobium sp. | reverse complement strand
TATTGACCGCGCGCTTGATACTGTGACGGACGCAAGCGAAACCATCGACATCCCAGAGGAATGGACCGAATGCGTGATGTCCAATCTTGCGCTGCGATGCTGCAATATCTTTGGTGTTTCGCCAACGGCGGAGTTGAAGGAAGTAGCGCAACTTAGTGAGCGTGAAATGTTCGACGCATACCGGCCTGCATCCTACTTCATGGGCGCGATGTAATGCCCAATATTGAGTTTGCCACATCGTCATATGAACGCGGGCGCGGTGATCTGCCACCGCTTTCTGTAACGAATATGGTGCTGGAGCAAGCGCCAACGGAAAAGACCGGCAAGGCACTGCAAAGCCGTATGGCTGTCATCGACCGTGGCGAGAATATGGGGTCGGGGCCGGTCGCTGCGATATTCCGTAAAGATGGGGTGCAGTCGGGCGATCTGTTCGGCGTCTCCAATGGCAACCTGTACCGCGTCACAGCCTCGCTAGGCGCTGTCCCCGGCTTTGGGCCTGTATCCATCGCGGGTAATGAAGGTGGCGTTATGGTGGCCGCTGGTGACGCTCTGCGGTATTATAACGGCACCACGCTTGAAGATGTGGCATTCCCTGACAGCGCGCCGGTTACAAAGGTTCTTGCAGGCGCTGGGCGTTTCATCGCGCTTCGGGCTGACACGGGCAAATTCTACTGGACGCCAGTTCTTGCCAGCACGGTTGATCCACTCGACTTTGCAACGGCTGAAAACCAGCCTGACAACCTCAAGGATGCGTTGTTTATTGATGACGTGCTTTGGCTGTTTGGCACCGAAACGGTTGAGCCTTGGCCGAATACGAGCGATGCTGATTTACCATTTCAGCCGCTTGAAGGGCGCGTTATCGAAAAGGGCATTCGTGCCACGGGTTGCGCGGCGGCTATCGGTTCGACGTTCGCATGGGTCACAAACGAAAATCAGGTGTGTCTAAGCGACGAAAACAACATCATATCGAACAACGGCTTGCAAGAGCGGATTGAAGCCAGCGCTTCGGTTAGCTTGTTTGCGTTTGTGATGGGTGGGAATGAGTTTCTCTGCCTTCAGCTCGACACTGAAACGCAAGTCTACCAACCGCGCACCGGACAATGGTCGGAATGGAAAACCTATGGCCAAGAACGTTGGGCGGTAGGGTGCTTTTCGGGCGGCGTGATGGGGTCAAATATCGATGGCCGCACACTGACATTCGGCGCGGGGCATGTTGATCTAGGCAGGCAGATGGAGCGGTTGTGGTCTGCCGGCATGCCGATGGATGGCGGGGCGGCGCGTATCAGCAATGTGGTCGCTCGCGTGAACATCGGGCAAACTCCATTCCTTACCGGCGATTATGTCGATCCGGTTATTGAAATGCGGACTTCACGCGATGGCGGCAAGACTTGGGGGGAATGGCGGCGCAAGTCGCTAGGGCGTCAAGGGGATTGGCGGCAAGAGGTGCGCTGGCGTGGTATTGGATTGGCGGGCCGTCCGTCGTTCCTTGCGCAATTCCGCGTTACCGATCCAGTCGATATACGCGTTTCTGGTGTATTAATTAATGAGCTAGGCGGTGGGCGGCAATGATAACCCCCACCATCGTCAACCTTGCACGGCTGCAACGTCAAAAGGCGTATTTTGACCGTGAAGGCTATCCGACGGCGCAAATGCAAATCCATTGGCAGAAGACAATGGAAGCGATTGAAGCTGCTTTTGCCAGCATAAACGAGACAATAACCGAGATTACAGATACACAGGACGCACAGGCGCTAACGCAAGCTGAATTGGCCGCAACTCAGGCTGATTTAACCGATACGCAAGCGACTTTGACAACGGCTGTTGCTGACATTGCATCGGCGCAAGCGGCTATCGTGACCGTTCAGGACGATGTGACAGGCTTGCAAACGTCGATCCTTGACGCGGTACTGAAAGACCAGACAACGGCATGGGCAACGCCATCGGGCACGTTCACGCGCACGACATTCGCGGCATATGCAGGCCAGACGGTTGACGCGGCATACACCCAAGCCGAAGTGCAGACGATTGACGACACGGTAAAGGGTTTGTCCGAACGGTTGGCGGCATTGATTAGCGATCTGCGCGGGAACGGGGTTCTTACATGATCCGTGCCATGACCTTGGATGATCTGCCCGAAGTCGCACGATTGGGGGCAGTATTCCACGCTCGCGCCGGATGGGATGAAATCGAATATAACGAAGCGGATTGCATCGCTTCCTTGACGAAATTCATGGAAACGGGTAGCTTCATCGGACTAGTAGCCGATGACGGCCATATAGTTGGAATGGTGGGTGGCATAATCAGCCCGGTCTATTTCAACTACTCCCATATCTCCGGTGAGGAACTGTTCTGGTACGTGGCCGATCGCGCGCCACAAATGACCGGGATTAAGTTGCTCAAAGCGATGGAAAGCGAAGCCCGCACACATGGTTGCCGGTCTTGGCAAATGAAGTCGCTAGACCGGTTAGGCGGGGAACGCATGGTGCGGTTGTATGATCGAATGGGCTATCGGCGTTCCGAAAGCTTGTTCATCAAGGAGCTTTAGAAATGGCCATCGGCACAACTGCTGCGATCTTGGGAGGCTCTGCACTGCTTGCGGGCGGGTCTGCCCTGTCAGCGTCCAGTGCGAACAAGAACGCAAAAGCCGCCTCTGCTGATGCCACCGCTACGGCGCGCGAGAACAACGCGCTAACCCGCGAGATTTACAGCAAGAACGAAGCCACGCTATCGCCATTTGTGCAGACTGGCACGGCGGCGGGCGCGCTGCTAAACGACTTCTACGGCATCCAACCGCAATCGGCGTCCACGGGTGCATTGTCTGGTTTTTCCCCATCCGGCATGTCTGGCCTGAATTATGCGGGATACGTTAATTCCAATCCTGACTTGATGGCGGAATTTTCGCGGGTTAGCGATCAATTCGGCGGTGATCCGGCTGCATTCGGTGAATTTCATTACAACACATACGGGCAAGGCGAGGGG
>JADYXV010000095.1 GCA_020853995.1 Novosphingobium sp. | reverse complement strand
CTAAATCCGACAGGCGAATAGCGCGAAGTTTGGCCGCCATTCCGGCCAGCACCACACGCAACTTGCGGGTCTGGAACGCAATTGCGGAGAATGCTGATGGACATCGATCTTACCCGACGCGCCATGATGGCAGGCCTGCCGCTTGCCGCAGGCCTTGCTGCCGCGCCAGCTTTGGCGGCTGCTGCCAAACCTGCAAAAGCCTCGCCCGCAATTTCAGATGCCGAAGCGATGGCCCGCCTTGCCGATACGGCCACCCGCGCCCGTGTGCGCGCCCGCGTTGCCGGAAGCTGCGAGGCCGAGACGGTCAACATCTTCTATCGGCTGAATATTTACGGCTTCACCGGCGAAAACAATCTGGTGCCGTTCTACACGCTCAATCACCTGAGCGTAAACGAATGGACCCCGCTTTCCGGCAATCGCTATCAGGCCAAGACCTTTGAATGCGGCGTCTATTGCGCGTTTGATACAGACGAAGTGCTGACCGAATGGAAAAACCCGCTGACCGGCGAAATGCGCAAGCCATTTCAATTCCTTGGCGGCCCGTTCACCGTCACCCACGGTCCCGACGGCATGGTGGCAATGGGCGCAGAACTGTCCCCGCGCCCGATGCGGATGGAGGCCTATGGCGGGATGCTGTTCATGGGCGCGATGGCCGATATGGCGCGGCCCAACCCGATCAGCCCCGAAAAGTACCCGAAGTTCTCCTCAGGCCCCATCGCCTATTGGGACACGGTATCGACCACCGGCGCCAGCGTTGCGCAGGCCTTTGATGAAAACGTCACATCAGCCGATGCCTTCCACCACTTCCAGAACCTGGGATCATGGCATCCTTGGATGGCGATGGGCGCACGCCCCGGCCGCACTCATGGCCGCGCAGCAGGCGTGAAGGTCCGCTCGCTCGACCAGATTCCCGCCGCCGCGCTGAAAGGCCTGCAAGACCACACGCCCGAGATCTTCGACCGCAAGGCATGGACCAAGCCACGCTTCGACACGCTTGAATATATCGCGACGCAGACAGGTTGAAGTCAATTGCGCAAACTTGCCCGAACCCTCGCCGCGCTTCTCGTTGCGCTATGCTTTTCAGCTTTGGCACAGGCAAAAGCGCCTGTTGCCGCCACTGCGCAAGGTGAAGTAGCAGGCGTTACCGCGCAATCGGTTTCGGTGTTCAAAGGCATTCCGTTTGCCGCGCCGCCGCTTGGCCCCAATCGCTGGCGCAGCCCGCAACCACCGGCCGCATGGCAAGGCGTGCGTGATGCCAGCACGTTTGGCCATGACTGCATGCAATCTCTGGTGCCCGGTGATGATGCGCCGCTGCGCACGGTTCCTTCGGAAGACTGCCTGTATCTGAATGTCTGGAAACCGGCCAAGGCAAAGGCGGGCGCAAAGTTGCCGGTGCTGGTGTGGCTTTATGGCGGAGCGTTCATTACCGGTGGCACATCGCCTGCCATGTATGACGGGTCATCGTTTGCGCAAAACGGCATAGTCTTCGTCAGCCTCAATTATCGCATTGGCCGCTTCGGATTCTTTTCGCACCCGGCCCTGACCGCCGAAGCGGGCAAGCCGGTGGGCAACTTTGCGATGGAAGATCAAGTTGCCGCGCTGCAATGGCTGCGCACCAATATTGCCAATTTTGGCGGCGATCCGGCCAGAGTTACAATCATGGGCGATAGCGCGGGCGGCACTTCAGTGATCAACCTGCTAACCATGCCATCAGCGAAGGGTCTGTTTTCCGGTGCGATTGCGATGTCGGGCGGAGGCCGTTCCCTTATTCCCACGGCAACGATGGAAAACGGCGAACAGGTCGGCGTCAATTTTGCCGCCGCACACGGCATAACCGATACGTCCGCCGGCGGCCTTGCAGCCATGCGCGCCCTGCCTGCAGAAGCGGTACGCGGGACCAAACTGTTCGCTGATCGCTTTGCCACACCGCAGACTTATGTCGGCGGCTTCGTGGCCGAAGGATCGGTTTTGACAGGCAAAAGCGATGTGCTGATGGTTGCGGGCAAAATCGCGCCGGTGCCGGTGATGATCGGCATGACAAGTGCGGACGGTGGCATCACTTTTGCAAAAACCAAGGACGCCCTGTTTGCCAGTTTCGGCAACCAGGCCGATGCGCTACGCCGTGCCTATGACCCTGACGGCACGGCCGATTTCAAAGCCGTGTCCCGCGCGTTGACCGGAGACCAATACATGGCCGAGCCTGCACGGTTCGTCGCGCGGCACGCCGTGGACGCAGGGCAGAAGGCCTATGTCTACCGCTTTGGCTACGTGGCACAGTCCAAGCGGGCCGAATGGCGCGATGGAGCGCCGCATTCCACCGATATTCCCTATTTTTTCAACACGGTTGCAGCCTGTTATGGCAAGGCCATCATGCCTGTGGATCGCAAGGCTGCCCGGCTCGCTCACGCTTATGTGGCCAACTTCGTCAAACGCGGAGACCCGAACGGCAAGGCCCTGCCTCGCTGGCCGGCTTATGACCGGCAAAGCGAGGCGCTATTGCAACATACGATGGATGCCACGGCGCGCGCCAGCCATGATCCGTTCAAACACAAGCTTGACCTGATCGAAGCCGCCGCGAAACTGCCGTAACCGGGCCGGATCAAGCTTCAGGCAGACGCCTTCAGTTCTGCCGCAGCCCGGAAGATCGCTGGGTCAAAGTAGAACGGCTTGATTTCGCAGCATTTGCCATCGCGGAAACGGAACAGTTCGCACAATTCAGCAGGCGGCAGCGACGGATCGGCAAAGCGGAAGGACAGGATCGTCACAGCATGGTCCTGGCCTGCGGTCGTTTCGACGCGTTCCAGCCCGACAACGTCGACCATGCTCATGACCTTGGAATACAATTCGCGTAAAGCGGTTTTGCCACGATAAACACCGGCCATCGGCAGGCCATCGGCTTCGGTCACGAAAAAATCATCGGTCAGCATCGTTTCGGCGGTGTCGAAATCGCCCACACCGGTTGCCGCGTAAAGATCGTCGACGAACTTGATCATTTCTGCTGCGGTCATGCTCATGTGAAAACCCTCTTCCCAAATTTTCGCAACGATCCACTATGTGCGGCCTGCGCGAAACCTAGCGATATAGCTAGCGCGGCGCAGCGCGCGCAGGCGCTAAGGTGCGGTCCCATGGAAACAACCCGCCAGATCACCCTCGCCCGCCGCCCCACAGGCATGCCCGTTCCCGCAGACTTTGCGCTGACCACAGCCCCCCGCCCGGTGCCTGGCCCCGGCGAAATCCTTGTAAAGATGCGGGTTTGTTCGTGCGATCCGGCCATTCGCGGATTCCTTGATGACCGGCCAAGTTATTTGCCACCGGTTGCGCTGGGCGCGCCGATCAATGGCATGTCGCTGGGCGAAGTGGTCGAATCGAACAACCCTGATTGGCCCGTTGGCACGCTTCTGCGCACCTTCGCGGTATGGTCGGAATACTATGTGGTTGGTGCAGATGCCCTTGGCATCGAAAAGGTCGAGCCTGTGTCCGGCGTGCCCTTGCAGCACTATATGGGCGCGCTTGGCCCGGTTGGCCTGACGGCATGGGTCGGCCTGTTTGAAATCGGCAAGGCCAAGGCTGGTGAAACCGTGCTGGTCAGCGCCGCTGCGGGCGCGACAGGCAGCACCGTGGTGCAATTGGCCAAGGCCGCCGGATGCCGCGTGATCGGCCTTGCCGGTGGTCCGGCAAAGGCGCAAATCGTGGCCGATCTGGGCGCAGATGTGGCGATTGATTACAAGGCCGAGCCTGATCTTGCCGCCGCCATCGCCAAGGCCGCGCCCGAAGGCATCGACGTTTATTTTGACAATGTCGGCGCTGAAACGCTTGAAGCTGTCATGCCGCTGATGCGCCTGCATGGCCGGATCGCGGTCTGCGGCATGATTGCGCAATATAACGATGCCGATAATCCGCACGGTAACCGCAATTTGTGGCAACTGGTGGTCAACCGCCTGACCATGCGCGGCTTCATCACGTATGATCATCCCGAAGTTCTGGGCGAAGCGCAAGCCATGCTGGATCGCCTGTTCATCGAAGGCAAACTGAAGCCGCTTGAGAACGTGCGCGAGGGGCTGGAAAAGCTGCCCGAGGCCTTCATCGATCTGATGAGCGGGCGGACAACCGGCAAGACGCTCGTCCTGATTTAGAGCTTGGAGCAAGGGATTTAGGTCTTTTGCAAACACGATACCTTCGGCAACGTAAATCCCCATCCCCGTCACCCCGGACATGATCCGGGGTCCATTTCTCCCCCCAGCACCGCCGCTTTGAATGGAGAGATGGACCCTGAAACTAGTTCAGGGTGACGAAAAAGGGGTAACACATGCAAGCGGCATAAACGCCGAAAAAAGGGATAGGATAATGGGAGTTCTGGACGGCAAGATCGCGTTCGTCACCGGCGGCGCATCGGGCCTGGGTGAGGCCATAGCCCGCGCTTATGTCGCCGAGGGTGCAGCGGTGATCATCGCCGACATCGATGCGGCAGCAGGGCAAGCGCTGGCCAAGGAATTGGGCGCAAGGT
>JADYXV010000094.1 GCA_020853995.1 Novosphingobium sp. | reverse complement strand
GGTGGCCGATCATTTGTTGCGCCCTGCCCCCGATGGCGAGGATTATCCGATGATCGCAGAGCGGCTGAACCGCTGGCTGGATGGATTGGGCGACCCCGGCGGCGATCACATTGTGGTGATGCACGGCATTTCCAGCCGGGTTTTGCGCGGGATCATGGCAGGCTATCCGGTGCATCCCGTTCACACCGCGCCAATCGCCCCGTCATTGGTGCAAGGATCAATCGCACTGGTTGAAGGCGGACAGGAGCGTACGCTGTTCGGATCCGAGCGCGGAGCCGAGCATGCCTGATGGCTGAGATCATCAATTTGCGGTCCGTGCGCAAAGCCAGAGTCAAAGCGGAGAAAGCTGGCGAAGCACAGGTCAACCGTGCGAAGTTTGGCCGGACCAAGGCGGAAAAGCTGCGGGACAAGATTGCGGCTGAGCGCGCGGCTCGTGCGATCGACGGCGCAAAGCGCGAGGATACATGAGAAGGCTACTGGTTGTAGCGGCTCTTGCTTTGGCGGGCACAGCCGTGGCGCGTGACAGCCTTGGCGTGTTCAGCACATGGGGCGCGTTTCGTGATCCTGCCGTGCCGCGCTGCTATGCCATTGCGATGGCCGAAAAGAAGGCAGGCCGCAAACAGGATTTCCAACCCTATTTCACAGTGGGCTATTGGCCGTCGCGCGACATTCGCGGGGCGGTGCATGTCCGGTTGGCGCGGCGCTTGGCATCAGGATCGAAAGTGACAGTGTCATTCCCCGACGCCAACTTTTCACTGCAAACCGGCCAGGCTGATGCCTGGCCAATCGATAAGACGACCAACGCAGGGATCTTGGCGCAAATGCGCAGCGCACAGACCATGGTGGTGATTGCGCGCGGGACGGACGGGCGCAGTTTCCGCGATAACTATCGGCTGCAAGGTGCAGCTTCAGCGATGGATGCAGCGGCACTTGGGTGTGCGAAGGGCTAGAAGCGGGCGACAAAACTACAAAAAAGGGCGAGCCATGCGGCCCGCCCTTTCTTTTACTTCAATTCTGAAAGATCAGAAACGGACGCCGACCCCTGCCATCACATTGTGACGGTCGGTGTCGAGTTCAAAGCGGCTCGAATCCGGCGTAGTGCCGTTGAAATCGAATTCGCCCTTGCCGTAGTTGGTGTAGCGGTATTCAAGCTTCACGAAAGCATTGCTGCCAACCTTCTGCTCTACACCGGCGCCTGCACGCCAGCCGTCTGTATCAAGACGCTGGCGGAGATTCACCGTGCCATCGCTGCCTTGAAGGTTGAAGCGCGCATTGCTGTATCCACCCTTCACGTAAAGCAGCGTTGTTGGCGCAACTGCAAAGCCGAGACGACCGCCGAAATAATACTGGCGACCGGCATCAACGTTACCGAGGTTGAACACGGTAGGCTGGCTGTTGTTGTAATCGCGGCTAGCGCTGCTTTCGGTGATTTCAGCTTCGGCGCCGATCGTCATGCTGGTGCCAAGTGGCACGTCGTAGCCGATGCCGGCACCATATTCGACACCGCTGATCGACTGCTTGATGTCGCGCGTTGTGTCGATGTCTTCGGTGCTGCCAGTGCGGATCTTGTCATAACCGACAAGGCCTTCAACGCGCAGGCCGCTGAAGGCTTCTGCAGGGGTAGCGTCCTGGGCGAAAGCCGGGGCTGCAACTGCGATCGCAGTAGTTGCAGCAAAAATTGCGAAAGTCTTCTTCATGGTAAACTCCATTCAACCAATTCCTGTCCGCCAATTGTGCGTTGCGGCGCGACAGTCATCACCAAATGGACGAATGACGATCCGGTTTCCTGAACGTCAGACAACAATATCGTGTTGTATTTAAGTCACATTTAATACGATGAACCGAGTGAAATAGTGTTCGAATGTCAGGAACCAATATTGCAACGCAGCATTCGCGCGAAAGCATTTTCGCGGCATTTGCGCCGTGAGGCGCAAATGCCTATATGCGCGAAATGCAGACCATCAGCGAAAACACCCGCCAGCCCGCCGCGCACATGCCCATTCCTGGCCATATCGATCCGGTTCCCGTGCCGCGTGAGGTAACACCGCGCGAGGATGGCAAAATTGATCTGATCGGCCTGCCACGCAAACAGATCGCAGACATCTTTGCCGAAGCAGGACTCGATGCAAAGGCTGCCAAGCTGCGCGCCAAGCAGGTCTATCACTGGCTTTACCATCGCGGCGTGACAGAATTTGAGGCAATGACCGACATTGCCAAGACAATGCGTCCGTGGCTGGCCGAACGTTTCGTGATTGGCCGCCCCGAAATTGTCGAGGCGCAGGTATCCAACGACGGCACGCGCAAATGGCTTTTGCGCACGGCCGACAAGCATGATTTCGAAATGGTGTTCATCCCCGATGCGGATCGTGGGACTCTGTGCGTTTCCAGCCAGGTCGGCTGTACGCTGAATTGCCGGTTCTGCCATACCGGCACGATGCGGCTCGTGCGCAACCTGACACCGGGTGAAATTGTGGGACAGGTGATGTTGGCGCGCGATTCATTGGGCGAATGGCCCAAGGCCGGCGGGACGATGGCCGGCCTGGATTTCGATGATGACGATAGCGAAGCCGAAGATGACGGCATTTACACCGCTGACGGACGGCTGCTGACCAACATCGTGATGATGGGCATGGGTGAACCGCTCTATAATTTTGACAACGTGCGCGATGCGTTGAAGCTGGTGATGGATGGCGATGGCCTGGCTCTTTCCAAGCGCCGTATCACACTTTCGACCAGCGGCGTTGTGCCGATGATGGCCCGCGCAGGTGCTGAGATTGGCGTTAATCTGGCCGTATCACTGCACGCCGTAACCAAAGAGGTACGCGACGAGATTGTGCCGATAAACCGCAAGTACGGCATTGATGAACTGCTTCAAGCGTGTGCGGATTATCCCGGGGCATCGAACGCGCGACGCATTACGTTTGAATATGTGATGCTGAAGGACAAGAACGACAGCGATGATGACGCGCGCGAACTGATCCGCCTGATCAAGCAGTACAATCTGCCTGCCAAGGTGAACCTTATCCCGTTCAACCCGTGGGATGGGGCGGCCTATGAATGTTCGACACCGGAACGCATCAAACGCTTTGCCGAGATCGTGTTTGCAGCGGGAATTTCAGCGCCGGTACGCACCCCGCGCGGCCGCGATATCGATGCTGCTTGCGGGCAGCTGAAAACATCAGCCGAAAAGAAAAGTCGCGCTGAACTGGACCGGTTGGCCGAGGAAAAGCAGGCCGCGTTGGGTTAACCGACTTTGCGCTGCACAATCATGTCATAGTCTGAAGACACCGGTCGTGCAGCAAGCGCAGCGACGCGCCCGGCATCATCAAGGGCCAGTGGCGTCGAAAATTCGACGCCCATGCGATCATCGCTGGACCAGCGGCATGTGCCGGTGACAATGTGATTTTCTGCCAGATGGATGCGGAACATGGTGCCAGCAGGCACGTTCCACAGACCTTCGATCAAGGCACCAGTCTGGCTGATATTGCGAATCATGCCGTCATAGCTGTGCTCGGCATGTTCAAGCATGACTTTTCGCAGCATGGAATGCCGCACCGCACGGGCAGAGCGCGGACCTTGGGCAATGGCCATAAGACCGGTGGAAAGCCGGGCCAGCGCATTTGTGGCCGATAGCGGGCGTTCATAAATATAGCCCTGCACGTGGCTACACCCGAGCATGCGCACGAGATCGAGTTCATCAAGCGTTTCAACGCCTTCAGCTGTGGTTTCCATGCCGAGCGCTTCGGCCAGACTGACAATCGACGAGATGATCGCGCCGTTTCGGCTGCCGGGCTGGGTTGCGCCGCGCACGAAGGACTGGTCAATCTTGATTTTGTCGAACGGGGCAGTCTTCAGATAGCCGAGTGACGAATAGCCGGTGCCGAAGTCATCCAGTGCAAGGCGCACGCCAATGGCCTTCAGCGATTTGAACATTTGATCGGTGCCCTCATCATCATTGAGGAACACGCTCTCGGTGATTTCCAATTCAAGCCGGTCAGCCGACACTTGCGCATTGGCCAACGCATTTGTGACGATCATGGGCAATGACGGATTGGAGAACTGCAATGGCGAGACATTGACTGCAACCCGCACACTTTCGGGCCATGTGGCGAGGTCCTGACAGGCCTTGCGGAGTGCCCATTCACCGATGGGCGCAATAAGGCCGGTGTCTTCGGCAACCGGGATGAACCGCGTCGGGCTGATCCAGCCATGCTGCGGATGGTTCCAGCGCAGCAGGGCTTCAAAGCCGGTAATTTTCTCTGTCGAAACCTGAACCACCGGCTGATAATACAATTCAAGCCCGCCGGTCGTGACGGCGTCGCGCAAGTCTTCTTCCAGCTTGCGGCGTTCTTCGGCATCGCTGTGAAGATCGGCTGCGTAGAAGTGGTGTCGCCCGCGCCCGCCATCCTTGGCAGCATAAAGCGCAAGGTCGGCATTGCGGATGAGTGCTTCGCTGGTGACGCCATCGTCCGGTGCAAGTGCGATACCGACCGATGCCCCGATCATGACGCGGCTGCCTTCGATAGAATAAGGCTGCGACAGGCTTTCGATCACGCGTTCTGCCAATTGGGCAAGCAGGTCGCGTTCGATCTTGCCGGGCAGAATTACCTGGAACTCATCCCCACCAAGCCGCCCGACCCGGCCCATCTTGCCGACAACACGTTCAAGCCGCTGGGATACATGCTTCAGCAAGGCGTCGCCTGCCGGATGGCCAAGCGTATCGTTTACCTGTTTGAAGCGATCGAGATCGAGCAGGAAAACTGCACAGGCACGGTTGTGAACTTGTGGCGCGAGCAGGATCTTTTCGAGCGTTTGCGACATGCGGAAACGGTTGGACAATCCGGTAAGCGAATCAAAATGCGCCAAGCGTGATGCGTGTTCTTGCGAGCGGCGCTTTTCGGTCAGATCCGTGCCCGAGCCGCGGAAGCCAGCGAAATTGTTGAACGTGTCATAAGTCGGCCGACCATTGATGGACCACCAGCGCTCTTCTGCGGCCACAGCAGCGCGGACCGCAAGGTCGCTGAAGCTTGAACGCGCCGACAGATGAAAAGTCAGCGTGCGCTCGCCCTCGCCCGAAAGTTCCTTCAGGTTGAACAATTCGGTGAACGGGCGACCGATCATCTGGTTGACAGCGCGGCCCAGTGTTTCAGCAACCGGGCTGGAAAGATAGGTTATGTGCCCGCGCCTGTCCGTTTCCCAGAACCAGCCCTGCCCGGTCTCTTCATAATCGGCGAGGATTTCCTGCGCGCGAGACTGGGCACGCAAATCCTTTTCAACGCGTTCGCGAACAGCCAGGTCAATCTTGTACTGGCGCTTGTAAGTGACGATCGCAATCGACAGGCCGATGATCAACGCGACATAGCCGCCAATCGTACTGGCAACGCAGGTCAGCCCAGACCAGACTGATACTTGGGCAGCCAGAACTCCGATCAGACGACCAGACTGGAAAATGGTGGCAACAAGGGCCACTATTGCGACCGCTGCGATGCATTCAAACCATGCAAAGACGCCAGCCTGCGCAAACAGCCCCATCCCCGATCCGAACAGGAACATGGGCAATGCAACAATGCCGCTCACCAATGCCATATGCTGCCCGGATGAGAGCGCGTCCTTCGCCTCGAAGCGGGCCGCGGCCAATGGCGTTGCCGCAAGACCGGCTGCACCCAGAATTATAGCGGTTGGCAAAAGAGGCGGAATAGCCAGATTCAACCCCGCCAAAAGCACGAGAGCGACAAGCATTACGACGGCCATTCTTGGCCATTCGAGAGAAATCAGATGCTTTGCCGGGTCGTTACCGAACACGAAATTTTCGCCGGCACTGCGTGAAGCTGTTGCCGGAGTTCGCTCCCTCCGTCGCGTGCGCGCGAAATCTCCGCCAGAATTCATAGCGTTAATGACGGAGGGGGATGAATCAGGTTGGGCATCTGCAGGCATGGACGGATGTGTGCATCATAGCCCTTTGAAAAAGGGTTAAGCCGACCGGCAATCGAATGCTTTTGCTGCGATTGCGAAGGTGGTAGGCACCGCGCCAAGACAAGTGAGGGTAGAGTGGCAAAGACAGCGCAATTATCATTAATCGGGGTCGCAGGACGCCGCCTGCACCTTGCCCGCTGGAATGCCGGAGCCACCGGCCATCCACCCTTGCTGATGCTTAACGGCATCGGCCTGAACCTTGAACTGCTGGCCCCTCTCGCCCGCGCCCTGCCCGATCGCGAAGTGATCTGCTTCGACATGCCCGGCATCGGCAGCTCACCCGATCCGATCATTCCCTATACGATGTCCTGCATGGCCCTGACCACGGCGGCCTTGCTGGACCGGCTGGAGATCGATCAGGCGGACTTGCTTGGAATCAGTTGGGGCGGAGCGCTGGCCCAGCAATTTGCGTTCCAGCATAGGGCGCGCACCGGGAAAGTGGTGCTTGCTGCAACAACCGCCGGCGCGACGATGGTTCCTGGCAACATGTCGATGCTGGCACATATGACCGATCCGCGCGAATATACGGTGGAACGCACGCTGCACCGCAATCTGGCATCGATTTACAACGGCGGCGGAAACGAAAGAATTTCACTTAACGCCGTCAAAGCTCCGTCACCGTTTGGCTTTTCCTATCAACTAGCCGCCATTTCAACATGGTCGAGCCTGCCGTTTTTGCCCCTGCTGTCGATGCCGGTCATGATCATGGCGGACGAGCAGGACCAGATGGTGCCACCGGCCAACGCGCATTTGTTGCACAATGCCATTCCCGGAAGCAGGCTGGAAATGTTTGACGGCGGCGGGCATTTGTTCATGCTCTCGCAACGCGATCTGTTTATTGCCAAGATGCGCGCATTTCTCGACGAGGATTGAGCTTTTTCGTCGCCTCAAGATGCCTTACAAAATTGCTTTGAGGCATATTTTATTGTTCTTTTTCAAGAACTTGAACTCCCTTCACATTTCAACACCCCAAAGCCCTGTTACGAAGTGAGGCCTCTGCCTTGAATCAAGCCCGGCCTGCGATGGGTGTGGATGTCTTGCCTTAAAGCTTTCCTTTTGACCCGCTTGCGATAGCATTGCGGACGGGACGGGGAGCTTGGAGAAACCATGCTGCATATCGCCATCATCGGTTCGGGACCTGCGGGCTATTACACCGCAGAGGCTGCGCAAAAGCAGTGGGGAGATAACGTCCGCGTTGACATTTTCGACATGTTGCCAGTGCCTTATGGCCTGATCCGCTTTGGAGTTGCGCCGGACCATCAATCGATCAAGGGCGTTGTTCGGCGTTATGAACAAACTGCCTTGTCCGAAAATGTGCGCTTTGTGGGCAACGTCAAAGTCGGACAAGATGTTTCAGTTGATGAATTGCTGACGCTGTACGATGCGGTAGTGTTGGCAACGGGTGCGCCGCGGGACCGGCAATTGGGTATTCCCGGCGACCATCTTGGCAATGTTCATGGCAGTGCCGCGTTTGTGGGATGGTACAACGGCCATCCTGAATTTACGGCATTGGCCCCCGATCTTTCCGGACATACAGCAGTCGTCATCGGCATGGGCAACGTCGCGCTGGATGTGGCACGCATTCTTGCAAAAACTGGCGATGAATTTGCCGGCAGTGACATTGTCAAGCATGCACTTGACCGGCTGATGGCATCAAATATCCGCCGCATCATTATTCTGGGCCGGCGCGGGCCTCACCAGATCATGATGACGCCCAAAGAGCTTGGTGAACTGGGACATCTTTCCCGCGCCACGCCGTGGGTCGACCCAAGGGATCTACCGGACCAGGCAGATGATGCCCTGCTGGAACCCGGCATCCGCAAATCCGTCACACAGTTGCGATCCTTTGCCACGATTTCCGAAAGCCGCCGCGCCGATTTGCCGCTTGAAATCGAGTTTGATTTCTTTGCCTCGCCGCGCGCTTTGCTGGGCACCGGCAAAGTCGAGGCACTGGAGGTTGAGCGCACCAGAATTGAAGCAGGGCGCGCGATTGGCACAGGCGAATTCTACCTGATACAGGCCAGCCTGATCGTGTCCTGCATCGGTTATCAGACCACGCCGATTGCCGGCGTGCCATTTGATGAGCGCGCCGGACGTTTTGCCAATGATAAAGGGCGAATCCTGACCGGACTATACTGTGTCGGCTGGGCACGGCGCGGCCCTTCCGGGACCATCGGAACCAACCGTCCGGACGGCTTTGGTGTCGTCGAAATGATCGCCGAAGATATCACTTCGGCTTCGCGCAAGCAGGGTGGACGCGGGTTTGATGCTTTGGCCGGGGCGCGCAAGCTGAACGTCGTCACCTTCCAGGATTGGAAGAAAATCGAGGTAGCAGAAGCTTCACGCGCCCGCGATGGCGCTCCGCGCGAAAAATTCGTCGATGTTGCCGAAATGATTCACGCGCGGGATTAAAAACTTACGCTGCCTGCTGGTAAGCCGTGCTGCGGCCTTGTGTTTCAAGGCGGAACCTCGACACCAGTTGTGACAGACGGCTGGATTCATTGGCGAGGCTGCGCGCGGCGGCCGTCGCTTCTTCAACCATAGCCGCATTCTGTTGTGTCATCGTATCCATTTCGCGGACGGTTTCGCGCACCTGGCCGATGTTTGTTGCCTGTTCACTGGCCATTCGGGCAATGTTGCTCGCAAGTTCGGCCACATGGCCCACCTGCTCGACAATAACCGCAAACGTTTCACCTGATTGGCCGACAAGGTTTACGCCACGTTCAACCTGGCTGGAGCTGGCGCTGATCAGAGTTTTAATGTCGCTTGCCGCATCGGCGGTTCGTTGCGCCAACGCGCGCACTTCGGTGGCCACGACCGCAAATCCGCGCCCTGCTTCACCGGCGCGAGCCGCTTCTACACCGGCATTGAGCGCCAGTAGATTGGTCTGGAAGGCAATGCCATCGATCACCGAGATGATCTTGCCGATTTCCTGCGCCGAGCCGTGAATGTCTTTCATCGCCTCGACCGCTTCACCGACGACGGCTCCGCCTTTCATTGCCTGACCGTGAGCCTGTTGCACCGAATCGTGCATGTGCGCGGCATCATTGGCCGAATTGCGTACAGTGGCCGCCAGGCTGGTCATGGCCGCAGACGCCTCTTCAAGGCTGGCTGCTTGCTGTTCGGTTCGGCGGGCCAGATCGTCAGATGCCTGACGAATTTCCTTCGCACCAATGCCTACGGCAGACGAAGTTTGAGCGACATCGGCAAGGGCTTCGGACACTTGCTGGCGCATGCCATCCAGGCGCGCTTGCAGTTCGGCAAAGGCGGCGGGCAATTCGGGTGCCTTGGTTGCAAAATCGCCCTCGGCCATGGCGCTTAGCGATGCACTGACTTCATCGATTACAGCGATACGTGCGAGCTCTTCCACTTTGAAGTAGGCAGAAATTGCCACTTCCATATCAAGCAACGCCATCTTGACCAGCGTGCCCACCGATCGGGCCTTTTGTTTCGTCCCCAGCATGCCTGCAGGTCCGGAAAACATGCCATTGATGACCTGATCGAGCATCATGGCATAAGCACCGATGTACCAGCCCGGCTCTAAACCGATCCGTGCATGCACGTTGCCCACAACTTCCGCGCTATCGAAATATGTGCGGTCCGCGCGACCGTTGAACATGCTTGACCAATGCTGGACTTGCTTGTCACGCGCATGGGTCATCACCTTTTTCGAAGTGAAAAACGACGCAGTCTCGGGCGTTGAGGCAATTTGTTCGTAAAGTTTGTCAAGCGCGGGTGGAGCATGCTTTTCAAGCGCACGCGCCAGTCCCGGGAAACGATCAAGATCGGCTGAGTTTATATTGTAAAACTCAAGCTTCTTGGCAATATCCCGATCTTCCGAAACTTTTTGCATTCCCGTCACTCCTGATCCGAAGAGAGCGATCCCTTCGCATCATTGCATTGTGGCATGCGAGTTTGAATGACTGGGTAACGATCAAAGCCGTGAAAACACACGGTATTGCGCGTTTAACGTTAACGGATTGGCAAGGGTAAATTGCTGGAAAGGCAAATCCTTTCCAGCAATCAGGGGGTCAACGTGCACTAAAGATCAGGGTCAACAGATGCTAAACACGCATAGGCATAAGCACGTAAAGTGCTGCTGATTTATCATCCTTGCGGATCAAGGTCGGGGCACCGGCATCGGCCAGATGCAGTTCGACTGTATCGCCATCTATCTGGCTGAGGATGTCCTTGAGGTAATTGGCGTTAAACCCGATTTCAAAGCCATCTGCCGAGTAATCGGCGGCAATTTCTTCGGCAGCAGTTCCGTTGTCCGGACTGGTGACGGATAGCGTTACGCGGTCCTTGTCCAGCGCCATTTTTACCGCGCGGGTCTTTTCAGTTGCGATAGTGGCCACGCGATCCACGCCTTCAAAGAAGGAGCGAGGGTCAAGCCGGAGCAGCTTGTCATTGCCGGTAGGGATCACGCGGCTGTAATCAGGGAACGTGCCGTCAATCAGCTTGCTGGTGAGGACAACGCCATTTTCCCCACCAAGGGTAAAGCGCACTTTGCTGGCCGAAAGATCAAGCAGCACTGATGTATCAAGCACTTCTTCGAGCAGCTTGCGCAATTCGCCCACGCATTTGCGAGGCACGATCACATCGGGCATGCCTTCAGCGCCTTCTGGGCGGGCAATAGTGAAGCGAGCCAGACGGTGGCCGTCAGTCGCCGCAGCTTTCAGCACGGGCTGTTGGTCGTCCGATACGTGCAGAAAGATGCCGTTAAGATAGTAGCGCGTTTCTTCGGTTGAGATCGCAAAGCGCGTGCGGTCAATCAATTCAGCCAAAGTGCGGGCTGGCACTTCAAAGCTGTGTGGAAGATCGCCTTCAACGATGACCGGAAAATCATCGCGCGGCAAGGTTGGCAGTTGGAAGCGGCTGCGACCCGCCTTGACCACCATGCGGTTGTCGGCTGTTTCAAGGCTTACCTGGCTGCCATCGGGCAATTTGCGGGCAATATCGAACAGCAAATGCGCCGAGACGGTGATTGCGCCGGGCATTTCCACCGAAACAGCAGCCATTGATTCAATGATCTGCAAATCAAGGTCAGTTGCCATCAGCCGCACGCGATTATCGGGCAATGCCTCGATCAGCACATTCGACAGAATCGGAATGGTGTTGCGGCGTTCAACCACCGACTGGACGTGGGACAAGCAGCGCAGCAGCGTCGCGCGTTCAATCGTCGCCTTCATTTCGTCTCGATCCCCCCGGGTACGGGCAAAGCCCTTCCCCGTGCATTGACAGGGCCGGGGAATCACGTCCCCAGCGTACGGTTCGGACCATCTGTCTTAACGCGAGGGCGGGACGCGGCAAGCGCCAGTCCCGCCCATACCGCCTAAGCTGGGGATAAAACGCACCCATTCCGGGTATATCGGCGATGGGAGCGCGATTGCCCCGTTTCAGGACAGCATCGCCATGCCGCCGTTCACGTGCAGCGTTTGCCCCGTAACGTAACCTGCCTCACGCGAAGCCAGATAGGCAACGGCGGCACCGATGTCTGATCCCTCACCCATCCGGCCCATCGGAATGCGCGCGTTAAGTGCGTCCTTCTGTCCATCAGGCAGGACTTCGGTCATCGCTGTCCGGATAAACCCGGGCGCGACGCAATTGACCGTAACGTTGCGGCTGGCCAGTTCCTGTCCCAGGGATTTCGACATGCCGACAAGACCCGCCTTGGCGGCAGCATAGTTGATCTGGCCGGGATTGCCGGTGGCCCCCACAACGCTGGTGATCGTGATTATGCGGCCAAACCGCGCCTTCATCATCGGCTTGGTTGCCGCGCGCATCAAGCGGAAGGCTGCTTCAAGATTGACGCGGATCACCGCATCCCACTCTTCATCCTTCATCCGCATGGTCAGGTTGTCGCGCGTAATTCCGGCATTGTTCACCAGAATATCCAGCTTGCCCAAAGTGTCGAGTGCAGCAGGCACGAGATGCTCGACCTGTTCGGTGTTCGACAAGTCGCACGTAATCTCGACGTGGTCCTGATTGTAGGTTTCGTTCAATTCCTCGCGGAATGCGCGTAGTTTGGCAGGGTTGGTCCCAGAGAGAGCCAACCGCGCGCCTTGGCTGGCCAAGGCATGGCAAATCGCCGAGCCAATGCCACCTGCAGCCCCTGTCACCAGCGCTGTCATCCCGGTCAGGTCAAAAAGACGGTTTTCCATGGGCTTCAAAGCTCCTTCAGAATGTTTTCAATGTCAGCCATGCTGATGACGCTTGCTACTGATACGTCGCTGGCTGAACGGGTAATCATGGGGCCGAGCACCTTGCCGCCCAGTTCGATAAATTGTTCGACGCCTGCGGCCTTCATCGCGATTGCACTTTCGCGCCAACGCACGCGACCAGTGACTTGTTCAACCAGAAGGCGCTTCACTTCGGCAGGATCGGTAACGACAGCGGCAGTGACATTCGCAAACAGGGCGACGCGCAATGGTCCGGGCGGCGTCTTTTCAAATGCTTCGGCCATTGCGTCGGCCGCGGGTTGCATCAGCGGGCAGTGGAACGGTGCAGAGACCGGCAGCAATACACCGCGTTTGATGCCGTGATCCTTGACCATCGCAACAGCACGCTCGATCGCGGCTTTGTGGCCGGAAAGCACGACTTGCGTGGGATCGTTGTCATTGGCGACGGTGCAAACGTCGCCTTCGGAGGCGGCCGCAGCCAATGCTGTTGCCTTTTCGATGTCGGCACCGAGCAGAGCGCACATTGCGCCCACACCCACCGGCACGGCTGCCTGCATCGACTGCCCACGCAACTTCAACAACCGCGCGGTGTCGGCAAGGCTGAACGAGCCAGCAGCGCAAAGTGCGGTGTATTCACCAAGGCTGTGGCCTGCGACGAAACCAGCCTTGTCGGCAAGGCTGATGCCGCCTTCCTTTTCCAGCACGCGTAGTACCGCGATGGCATTGGCCATGATCGCCGGTTGCGCATGTTCTGTAAGGGTAAGAGCGTCTTCAGGCCCTTCTTTCATAATCTGGAAAAGCTTCTGGCCCAGCGCTTCGTCGACTTCCTCGAACACCTCGCGCGCAATGGCGCTGGCTTCTGCCAGTTCGGCACCCATGCCAATCTTCTGGCTGCCCTGCCCCGGAAAAACGAATGCTCGCATCAGACCCTCCACTTATTGGGAACGTGCCCCTATGCCGCGCCCGCTGGTCAGGCAAGACCGAACGGCACGATCTTGTTGTCAATATCATGGCCGATATCGGCAGCCCCAAGATAAGCGATGCCGGTGCGCGCGCACCAGAAGCGGGCCATATCCTCGACCGTACAACCAAAGGGACGATCATTTTCCGGAACGTCACTGACCCGGCCCAGCCGCAGGCCTGCAATGCCGACAGAGGCCAAGGCATTGGTTACGCTGAACAAGAGCCGATCCACCGCGTAATGATACTCTGCGACTTCCTCAATCATCACCACGTGGCCGGAAAGATTAGGCATCAAAGGGGTGCCGCACAACATGGCTAGTGTCATCAGGTTGAAGGCTACAGCCGGTGTCTGCGTGCATAGCGATGGCTCCTGCCCCTCGGCCGAGCCGTCCAGCCATGCAAGCGTCCGCAGCACGGCAACTTCACCACCGGTGCGCCGGATGTCTGTAGGCATCGGCGCGTGGACCTGCCGTCCAATCCGCGCACGGTAAAGCAATCCAAGCAACGTTCCGCCATCAGAATAACCCAGGAACTGCTTGTCGCTGGCCGCCGGGCCGAGCAGAGCCAGTGCATCCATCGCAATGCGATTTGCGCCGTAACCGCCACGCGCAAACCAAACAGCATCAAACGCCGGATCATTGGCACATTCGACAAAAGCCGACAGGCGTTGGGCATCAGGTCCGGCAAAATGCCCTTCACTGGCAAAACACTGTTCGTGGAATGCAAGTTCAAGCGAAGGGAACTCAGCCGCTGCCAGCGCCACGACACGCCCCGCATCTTCGCGGCTGAACGGGGTCGAGGGGGCACAGATGGCGATGCGTTTGGTCACCGCGTCATCCTAGACACGTTCACCGCGTTGGTGAAACCGGAAATCTGGTGGTTGTCACAGAAGGTGCAGACGAATACCGCTGGTGCCATGACGCACTTTGCAGACCTGTCGCCCGAAAGTCTTTCTGCCCGTGAGTGGTTCTTCTGCGGGATTGGCGGATCGGGCATGTTGCCGCTGGCGCTGATCCTGCGCGGAATGGGTGCGCGGGTTGCAGGATCCGACCGGAGCCGTGATCAAGGGCGTACCCCGGAAAAGTTTGCTTGGCTTGAAGCGCTGGGGTTTACGCTATTTCCGCAGGACGGGTCGGGCATAATGTCAGCCGGGCAAGTCCTTGTCGCATCAGCAGCGGTTGAAGATAGCGTGCCCGAAGTTGTTCGCGCCAACACCCTTGGCTGCGCAAGGATGAGCCGCGCCGAACTGCTTTCAGCCCTGTTCAATGCGGCGCCTCATTCCATTGCCGTGGGCGGCACCAGCGGCAAATCGACCGTTACTGGCATGATTGGCTGGATCCTGACCCAAGCTGGAACCGACCCCACGATCATGAATGGCGCGGTGATGAAGAACTTTGTCGCCGCCGATGCACCTTTTGCATCCGCCCGCGTGGGATCGGGCGATATGTTCGTTTCCGAAGTTGATGAAAGCGATGGTTCAATCGCGCTTTACCGGCCGACTATAGCAGTGCTGAACAATGTCAGTCTGGATCATAAGAGTCTGGAGGAACTGCGCGAGTTGTTTGGCAATTTTCTGGAATGCGCCAGCACGGCAGTAATCAATGCAGATGATGACGAGAGCGTCGCGCTGATGGCGCGTGCAACGAATGTCATTTCGTTCGGCCTTACCCAAGACGCGATGATCAGCGTGACCGAGGGGACAATCACTGACGGCCCCACCACCATCACGGCGGAATTGATCGACCGGCGCGATGACACGACACACCCGCTGCGATTGCAGGTGCCAGGACGCCACAACCTGTCAAACGCCCTGGCAGCCATTGCTGCTGCAAGTGCTGCGGGTGTAGGCGTCGCAGAAGCCGTAAGGCATATTGCCAGCTTTGCCGGACTTGCCCGCCGCTTTGACATTGTGGGCACTACGGCCAGCGGAATTACCGTCATTGATGATTTTGGCCACAACCCTGAAAAGATCGCGGCAACGCTCGCCACATTACGCGCGCATCCCGGCCGCATCATCGCGTTCTTCCAGCCGCACGGATATGGCCCCTTGCGTCAGATGGGAGCTGAACTTGCAGAAGTCATTGCCAACGGGCTTGGTTCGCAGGACTTAACAATTCTGTGTGATCCGGTTTATTTTGGTGGCACGGTTGACCGCTCTGTCGGGTCGGAACGGATCGTCCGGCTGATCGGCATTCACGGCGGTCAGGCAGAACACATTCCAGCGCGCGCTGACTGCGCCGAACGGATTATCGCGCTTGCTCAAACAGATGACCGCATCGTCATAATGGGTGCGCGTGATGATACGCTGTCAGTTTTTGCACGCGACCTTTTTGATCGGCTCGCAAGAAGGTAAACTTTCCGGAAATTCCGCATCTGCATTCGTGTCTGCACGCGCTGCAATCGTTTCACATCGCCTCTCTGCTAAGGAGCATCACTTACCAAAAAGAGGTCGTTCGATGCTTACCATCCGAGAGAAGACAAAGCGCAGCGGTCTGGTTCTGACCGGCGTGGTTGCAGCAGTCATTCTCAGTGCTGGTCTGGCAATGAACCACATTCGTGTGGGGGGATCGATCCATCAGCGAGAAGCGCTGATGAACGAGTTTGTGGCCGACATTATGCCGCCGCCTGCCTATGTCATCGAACCGATGCTGGAAGTGTCTGAGTTGATGCGCAATCCAGGTTCCCTTGCCCAAAGCAAGCTTACATTGGCGCGGCTGGAAAAGGCCTATCGTGCGCGCGCCAAGTATTGGGATGCAAGCAGTCTTGATGATGATTTGAAGGCATCGCGCAAGGATCAGGCAGGGCAGAAAGCTGAAGCATTCTGGACCGAGGTCAACCAATCGC
>JADYXV010000093.1 GCA_020853995.1 Novosphingobium sp. | reverse complement strand
CAACTGCGCTGGTGCAGGCCGGTTTTGAAACGCTGGTTGAAGCCGGTTATGCGCCGGAAATGGCCTATTTCGAATGCCTTCACGAACTGAAGCTGATCGTCGACCTGATGTATGAAGGCGGCATCGCCAACATGCGCTACTCGATCTCGAACACTGCCGAATACGGCGACATCAAGACTGGTCCGCGCATCATCACCGCCGAAACCAAGAAGGAAATGAAGCGCGTTCTGGAGGACATCCAGTCGGGCCGTTTCGTCAAGGACTTCGTGCTTGATAACCGCGCTGGCCAGCCGGAACTCAAGGCCGCTCGCGGCCTCGCCAAGCGCCACCCGATCGAAGAAACCGGCGCCAAGCTGCGTGCGATGATGCCTTGGATCGGTGCCAACAAGCTGGTCGACCAGACCAAGAACTAAACTGGAAAACTGTGGCCCGCTCGCAAGGCGGGCCACTTTTCCGACGAACGGACATTCCGCTTCGACGAAGCCGGTAGACGATCCTGCTTTATGTGATATTCCTCCATTTCGGAGAGAACGCGCAAAATTAGGATTGAGGCCGTGCTTAAAGTGTTGATATGCGCAAGTTTCTTATCCGGGGCATCGTACCCGCACAGCGCAATGCTTGCCGTTGACGAGATGACGCAACGGCCTGCAGCGCCAAAGCCGAGTGCGAGAAGCCCTGACGCCTGCACTGCGCATCTCGTGTCACGTTTCATCGGCGCAACCGCAACCCCCACTGTCCGAACAGCTATTGAAAAGGCGACCGGACATAATCGTATTCGCTGGATCAGGCCGGGAACCGCGGTTACGCAAGATTCCCGTCAGGACCGGCTAAACGTCATTCTGGACGAGACCGAACAGATCATGACCATGCGCTGCGGTTAGAGTTCGCACGCTGTTACAAAGTATTACCTTCACCTTATCTTGTGCGAAAGGCGCGCATGGGGCATTCCACCGCTTCATAGAAGAGCCAGGAGATCCCCCAGCCGTGACCTTCATTCCCAAACTGCCCCGTGCAATAAAGATTGCACTACCGTTCGCCCTTGTAGCCATTGCTGCGCCAATGGTTGCTCAAATGCCGGAAGCCCCTGGCAAGGCCGATAAATCGCGAGTGGTTGCAGGAACTTACACCGCAGATGCCGGTCATTCGCTGGTAGCATGGAATGTAAATCACTTTGGCTTCAACGATTACTTCGGCCTATTTGGCGACATAACCGGTACGCTTGATATTGATCCTGCCAATCCGGCAGCGGCCAAGGTATCGGTCAAAATTCCTGTATCCAAAGTGCTTACGGCCAGCCCAGGACTTAATGCCCATCTCCTCAAGCCTGCGGCTGAAGGCAAACCTGCCGATTTCTTCGGCGCTGCGCCTGCTGACGCCACATTCGTTTCCACCAGCGTCGCTCCGGCTACAGATGGTATGTCAGCCACTATCAATGGCAATTTGACGCTCAATGGCGTCACAAAACCCGTCGCCATTGCTGCAACTTTCGCCGGGGCGGGTACCAATCCTTTTAACAAGGCCAGCACACTCGGATTCCACGGCACAACTTCGATCAAACGTTCGGATTTCAACGTCAAGTATGGCCTACCGTTCGTGTCCGACGAGGTGAAACTGAACATTACTGTGGCCTTCGAAAAGAAATAGGAACCGCCCTGCCTGCTAAAAATTCGGCCCGATTTCCACTACGGTGAAGATCGGGCCGATTTTTATGGTAACGATCTGCGAGCAGGTTCATTTTGCGCTTTCATTCTGGACAATCGCGCAGGGAATCACCATAGGCGATGGCATGAACGCTCGACTGGCTCTTACCCTGCGACTTACACGCCCTTGGGCGTAAGCTGACGTGTCGCATTGCGGCGCGCACGACGCCCAAGGGAAGCGAGAACCAGTTTCAGGCAAATTTCCAGTCGAGAAGAACTTCCCATGACCATGCTGAAAGCCCCTTCGGCCAAGTATCGTGCGTTTCCGCAGATCAATCTGCCCGATCGCCAATGGCCCAGCCGTACGATCACTCAAACTCCGCGCTGGCTGTCCACCGACTTGCGCGATGGCAACCAATCACTGATCGATCCGATGAACGCCGAAAAGAAGTCGCGGTTCTTTGACCTTTTGATCAAGATCGGCCTCAAGGAAATCGAAGTCGGCTTTCCCAGCGCGGGTGCGACCGAATATGACTTTATCCGTGGCCTGGTCGACAGCGGTCGCATTCCTGATGATGTCTTCGTGCAAGTTCTCACCCAATCGCGCGAAGACCTGATCCGCACCAGCTTTGAAAGTCTGGCGGGTGCCAAGCAAGCAATCGTCCACGTTTACAATGCGGTGTCCCCGCTGTGGCGCCAGGTCGTGTTCGGCATGGACAAGGCTGACGTCAAACAAATCGCCATCGATGGCGCAAAAGTGCTCCGCGATCAGGCAGCACGTTTCCCGCAGACAGACTGGCATTTCGAATATAGCCCCGAGACGTTCTCAACCGCCGAAGTCGATTTCAGCATCGAATGTTGCGAAGCGGTTATGAACGTTTTGCAGCCGACTGCCGAACATCCGATCATTCTCAACCTGCCCGCAACGGTGGAAGCATCGACGCCCAACATTTACGCCGACCAGATCGAATACTTCGGCCGCAATCTCCCCAACCGTGACCGCGCGATCATCTCGCTGCACACGCACAATGACCGCGGTACCGGCGTTGCCGCAGCCGAACTAGGCTTGATGGCGGGCGCTGACCGCGTCGAAGGCTGTCTGTTTGGCAATGGAGAGCGCACCGGCAATTGCTGCCTCGTCACAGTCGCGCTGAACCTCTACACGCAAGGCGTAGAGCCTGAGCTGGACTTTTCGGACATCGACGAAGTGATCCAGACGGTGGAATATTGCAACCAGTTGCCGGTCCATCCGCGCCATCCCTATGGCGGAGAACTGGTGTTCACGGCATTTTCCGGCAGCCACCAGGACGCGATCAAAAAGGGCTTCGCTGCGCAAGAACAGCGTAACGATGACATATGGTCAGTGCCTTATCTGCCCATAGATCCTGCCGACCTTGGCCGCAGCTATGAAGCAGTGATCCGCGTCAATTCACAATCCGGAAAGGGCGGCTTTGCCTGGGTTCTCGAACAGGATCAGGGCCTGAAGCTCCCCAAGAAAATGCAGGCACACTTCTCGCGCCATGTGCAGGAACTGGCCGACGAATTGGGCCGCGAATTGCAGGCATCGGATATCTGGGGCGTGTTCCGCAAGGCTTACCGCCTTGATACGCCACAGCACTTCCAACTGATCGATTACGAAGAAGCACGCGGCCCTGACGGGACTCGCATCTTTGCGGGGAAGATCGAAGTAGATGGAAAAGTGCAGTCCGTTTCTGGACGTGGCAACGGCCTGATCTCGTCAGTCGTTGCCACCATCAAAGACGGCTTCGGCCTTGACATAGACATCACAGACTATTCCGAGCACGCGATGGGTGCAGGCAGCAACGCCCGCGCCGCTGCTTATGTCGAGTGCAAGATGCCTGATGGACGCACCGTCTGGGGCGTTGGCATTGACGAGGACGTTGCAACAGCCAGCGTCCGCGCGGTGCTTAGCGCAGCCAACACAGCGTCCTGACCAACACGGCGTCTTGATTTATGATGACGGGCGGCTTCGGTCGCCCGTTTGTCATTCGGGACACCTTTGACAACCTTCCTTTCCCCGCCTAAAGTTTAATCAATCAATTAATCCTTTTTGCGAGGAACCAGTTGCATGCCTTTGCCCGCGCCATTCGCCCGACTGCGCCTGCCCGTTATTGCCTCTCCTCTTTTCATCATTTCGGGGCCGGAGCTGGTGATCGCACAGTGCAAGGCGGGGATCGTGGGCTCTTTTCCATCACTTAATGCACGGCCTATCAGCCAGCTCGATGAATGGCTTCACCAGATCACAGAGGAATTGGCTTCCTATAACCGCGCCAATCCGGACGCTCCTGCCGCCCCCTTTGCTGTCAACCAGATCGTGCACAAGACGAACAATCGCCTCGATGAAGACATGGCGATGTGCGAAAAATGGCAAGTTCCGCTGTTGATTACTTCGCTTGGCGCACGTGAAGAAGTCTATGCCGCAGCGCACCGCTGGGGCGGTATCGTCATGCATGACGTCATCAACAGCGTCCACGCGCGCAAAGCCATTGAAAAGGGCGCCGACGGCCTGATCCCCGTGGCTGCTGGTGCTGGCGGCCATGCCGGTGCGCAATCACCGTTCGCAATGATGCAGGAAATCCGCCAGTGGTTTGAAGGGCTTGTCGCACTTTCCGGTGCGATTGCCCACGGCCGGTCCATCCTGGCAGCCCAGGCACTTGGCGCAGATTTTGCCTATATCGGTTCGGCGTGGATTGCGACCGAAGAGGCGCGGGCCGCTGAGGATTACAAACAGTCCATCGTCGATTCCAGCGCTGCCGATATCGTCTATTCCAACCTGTTTACCGGCGTTCATGGCAATTACCTGCGCTCCTCGATTGTCAAAGCAGGGCTTGATCCGGACAATCTTCCGCAAAGCGATCCCAGCAAGATGGATTTCGGATCGGGCGGCAACACCGATGTGAAAGCCTGGAAGGATATCTGGGGTTCTGGTCAGGGCATCGGAGCAGTTACTGC
Source organism: Novosphingobium sp. (assembly GCA_020853995.1). GTDB lineage: Bacteria > Pseudomonadota > Alphaproteobacteria > Sphingomonadales > Sphingomonadaceae > Novosphingobium. The sequence goes on along the minus strand of JADYXV010000093.1, from coordinate 11,778 downwards.
GATTGAACCTGTTGCGTCGCGCGTCGCACGATTGGAGCAGGAATATCGCGACGCTTCGGCAGCATTGAACGCCAATAGCGCGCCGTTTCTGAGATAAAGGTCAGGCCGCCTTGGACGCATTGCCGGTGGCTGACCACAGCATGTCCGCCAATGCGTCAAGGTGGCCGAATTCAAGTGATGGATCGTGCGCATTCAAGGGAGTGCGCGCCCACAAACGCGGATCAAGCAGTTTGCGCCGTAAGGCGCGTTGCAGCAGATCGATCCGCATCAGCGCTTCGAAATCTGCGTCTGGCGCTCCTGCAGCACGCTCTTGCGCCCAGCAGGCTTCAATTTGGCCGGCGCGCTCCATCACCAATTCGTTGTAACTGCGATGGGGACCACGATGCAAAGGCAGGCCGATGCGCAATGCCGTGGCTTCCGAACAAGGTAACAGCATACCGTTGCGCCGGAAATCGTGAAATCCCAGCCGGTCGATGCCAAGCCTGACAAACATTCTTCCCAACGCCTCGGACTGCAATAGCTGGCGAGGGATCAGGTGATGTCGCTGGAGTCCCGGCGCATAGCCAGGCTGTCCTACAACGTTGACGCTACCGAATGGCAGAGCCTTGCGCGTATCAGGACCAGATTTGCGACTCAGGAACACCTTGCAATGATACTTGTGGCGTTCTCCGCCTCAAGAAAGACTGCTCCCGTTCCGGCTAGAACTGGCTGTGTAGCTTCCTTGACCGGACCATACGCGACAAGCCAATCAACCAGTCGCACTGCGACACGGGCAAGGTGCTCAGGACTTGTCCCTGCATCGCCCGACAAAGAAAATTCTTGTCCGATCAGGAACTTCAGGCCGGTAGAGATAATGTTACCGTCAGCAAGCCGTTGCAGTGATGCAAGCGCAATTGCGGGGAACGGCCCGCCTTTCAACCAAGGCACTATCGCCTGCCGGAAAAGATGCGGTGCAACTGCATTTCGCGCCGGAATCCAGCAAATTGCGCGCGGCGTGCCGATCCCGGCCAAGCTGTCAGCCAAGGCGGTAGCTACACGAATTACGGGCAGGAGGTGTTGTGCACCTGAAATATGTGGGCCGGGACATATGAGCAGCGCGGACAGTCCCGCACTACCGTGATCAATGTCCACACCCACAACATGATCAATTACCGGGCATACCTGCGCCTTTCCACCCGAAAGCCCGCGCAGATCAAAGGTCAGTCCGTCACGGAGTACCTCAGCCCAGCCTTCATTTTCAGGAGGCGCATGGCTTACTGTAAAATCTCCGACATTCGCTGCCGCATCCATCAATTCTTTGATGCCTGGCACTGAACCGGTTTCGTAAAGAAGAGCGGCCAGCGGTGTCCAGTCAGATGGGTGATCACTTGCGTCCACGTACACCCCGCTCCAATTTCCTCCGGATCGGCACAACCGCCCCCCTTAGCCCGAGTCCGCCAGGTAAACGGAGAAACTCACACGCAGTTATAGTGATACAATTTCAGAAAACTCCTAACCCGATGCCTCCGGTTAAAGCCGGTCCCATATCGCAACACATTCGCAATGTTTCATCGGACAAATTTTTATGCGCAAGCATGTCTGCCGGGGTTTGTGCACCAGTTTGGACAATCAAGGGCTCGGCCACGCGCCTTAGCCGCCAGCCTGTAGCGATGCGGTCGATCTGCCGCTGCGCGCCAGTTCCATCTGTTCCCGCCGCGATCATGGTGGCATATGCGCGGCCTTCAATCCGGCCGAGCAGAGGATAATAGGTTCGATCAAAGAACTCCTTCATCAACCCTGTCATTCCTGCCAGATTCTCCGGACAACAAAACAGATATGCCGACGCATTCAGCAGATGGGCCACCGTCGCATCTTCAGCACGTGTCAGAACGCACGGCCCTTCGATCAAGGCTCCCTGATAAGCCGCGCGGGCCATCGCCTCTGCCGTGCCCGTGCGGCTGTGCCAGATAATCAACAGCATTGCTTCAACAGCCCCCTGCCCGATTAGGGCGATCTGCATCTCTCATAGCCCTAACCCGCAAACCACCGCTCCCTTCTTCACAGGCTTTGCTCTTTCCCGCGCTATGGGCATGGTATAGCGCGGGATCATGATACCAGTCACTGCGATAACCCGATCCCTTTCCGGCCAAGCGTGGCGCTGGCGCGGCGGTAACATGGACATGGGCGGCACAGATAGCGCGCCCGGCGATGATCTTGTGACACAACTGCTCATGTCACGCGGGGTAGCCCGCGAAGATCTTGAACGTCACCGCCGCCCAACCTTGCGTGAGTTCCTGCCAGACCCGTCAATCTTCCGCGATATGGACAGCGCTGCATGCCGGCTGTCCGATGCAATCCTTTCTAACGAACAAATCACGATTTACGGCGATTATGACGTTGATGGCGCAACCAGCGCGGCGCTTCTGATCCTGCTTTTGCGCGATCTTGGCATACAGGCCCGGCACTACATTCCTGATCGGCTGCTTGAAGGCTATGGGCCATCCGGCGAAGCGCTGGTGCGGTTGGCAGGTGAAGGCTCCAGCCTGATCGTGACGGTGGATTGCGGAGCCATGGCGCACGAAGCGCTGGCAGCGGCGCACGCCGTGGGCGTGGATGTAATCGTGGTGGATCATCACAAATGCTCCTCAGAGCTTCCGCTGACCGCTGCGCTGGTCAACCCCAACCGGCTTGATGAATGCGACGAGGCAGCCGCATACGGGCATTTGGCAGCGGTCGGCGTCGCGTTCCTGCTTGCCATCGCCACTGTGCGGGAATTGCGCGGGCGCGGGCACTTTGAAAAGCGTAAAGCCCCCGATCTCATGCGCCTGCTCGATCTGGTCGCACTTGGTACCGTGGCAGACGTCGCGCAACTCAAAGGCCTAAACCGCGCGCTGGTATCGCAAGGCCTCAAGATCATGGCACGGCGCGAGAACGTGGGCCTATCCGCACTTATCGATGCAAGCCGCCTCGCTCGCGCGCCCACGTGCAGCGATCTCGGCTTTGCCCTGGGCCCACGCATCAATGCAGGGGGCCGAGTGGGTGAGGCTACGCTGGGCGTGCGCCTGTTAACCACGCAAGACCCCGATGAAGCGCGCTCGATTGCAGCTCAGCTTTCGCTCCTGAATGAAGAGCGTCGAGGAATTGAACAGGAAGTGCAGGAGGCCGCTGAAGCACAAGTTGCCGCGCAGCATAACCGATCGGTACTGGTCCTTGCAGGCCACGGTTGGCATCCGGGCGTGATCGGCATTGTAGCCGGGCGCATCAAGGAAAAGACCGGCAAGCCCGCGCTGGTTATCGCGCTTGATGCCGACGAGGCCGGCAATGGCAAAGGCTCGGGCCGCTCCATTGCCGGGGTAGACTTGGGCTCGGCGATCATGGCTGCACGGGAAGCGGGAATGTTAATCGCAGGCGGCGGTCATGCGATGGCTTGCGGCCTCACGATCGATCCAGAACGTCTGTCTGAATTGGGTGATTGGCTGGACGAGCGATTGGCCCGCGAAATATCGGGGGCGCGTGCCTATCAATCGCTGCTTCTCGATTTGTCGCTTAGCCCCGGCGGCCTGACTACTGAACTGGTAGAGACACTGGAAACTGCGGGCCCGTTCGGAATCGGGTGGCCCGGCCCTCGCATAGCGGTAGGGCCGGTGCGCTTGGTGAAATGTGATCTTGTGGGCACAGATCACGTTCGCATGGTGGCCAGCGGCGCAGATGGCCGCTCGTTCAAAGCCATCGCCTTTCGTGCAGCCCATACCGAACTCGGCCAAGCTTTGCTGCATGGATCGCGTGGTCGCCATCTATGGTTGGCAGGGCGCGCAAAGATCGATGATTGGGCCAGTCGGCCCGCTGCAGAACTCCATGTCGAGGATGCTGCCTTTGCAGACTGACTTTTTTCGCAACATGCTGCTTGACGCCCCGCCATCCGCCCCTTAGAGGCGCGGACCTGCCCAGCGGTGCAAGCCCAGTGGCCCCTTCGTCTAGCGGTTAGGACGCGGCCCTTTCACGGCTGAAACACGGGTTCGATTCCCGTAGGGGTCACCATCTATTCCGGCAAACGCAGATAGCAGCAGCACATGCCTTGGGGCTTCCCCATCGGCCCCTTCGTCTAGCGGTTAGGACGCGGCCCTTTCACGGCTGAAACACGGGTTCGATTCCCGTAGGGGTCACCAGGCAAACTCGGTCTTTCCATCACTTGTACACAATGCACGTTTTTGACAGCAGTGCACCGCGCTTGCGCAGTGTTACAGCGCTCGACTATCTCGGCGCCACGATGCTGGCCGCACTGGTCGGCGATTCGCAAGTTGCGGGCAAACTAAGCGGCGTGATTCGATGATTGGCTTGTCGTTGCCCATCCCCAGCATTGTCGTTGCGCTTTGCGCAGCGATCGTAATGTATTTTATCGGCGCCGGTTTCTGGTTGTCACTGGCGATCTTGCTGGTCTGGCTGGCAACGCTTTGGCTCGCCCGGCCCGAACCCACGGTTGAAACCCTGACGCGTGACGATGGCAGCGTTTCGCGGCAAACCATGATCGAACTGGTCGAATCATTCGGCTTGCCCGTCCTGATGCTGGACGGGCAGCGTATCGCTGCCGCCAATGCCGCCGCCCGTGAAGAGCTGGGCACCCACCTTGTCGGACAAGACGCCCGCGTTGCATTGCGCCATCCCGAAGCGATCCGGTTGCTGGCCAAGCCCGAAGGCCGCGCCATCGTCCGGGGCCTCACCGGCGCACGCAGCATCTGGCAGGTCAGCCGAGTGCCGATCGATGACCGCTTTTCGCTGATCGAAATGGTCAACCGTACCGCAGAGGCCGATATCAGCCGCGCGCACACCGATTTCGTTGCCAATGCCAGCCATGAACTGCGCACACCGTTGTCGTCGATCATCGGCTATGTCGAAACGCTGGCCGATCCCGATGCCAAAGTTGATGAGGCCACCGCCGCGCGATTTCATGCAACTGTCCTTCGTGAATCGCGGCGTCTGCAAAGCCTTGTCGAAGATCTGATGTCGCTTTCGCGCATCGAGGCGGAAAAGCACGAAGTCCCGCGTGACAGGATCGACCTTGGTCAACTAGTCGGCAGCATCGGAAGCGAAGTGGCCATGACCGCAGACGATGACCGGATCGAGGTAGATACAACCGAGGCTGTTGTCGGCGGTGATCGCCAGCAGCTTGACCAATTGGTGCGCAATCTGATCGACAACGCCTTCAAGTACGGCGACCAGACCGCGCCGGTAAAAGTCAAACTTTCCGTCAATTCCGGCGAAGCGCTGCTGACTGTCACGGATAAAGGTGAGGGCATTCATCCCGATCACCTGCCCTACCTCACCCGCAGGTTTTACCGCACAGATCCCGGCCGCAGCCGCACGGCTGGCGGCACCGGTCTTGGGCTGGCCAGTGTTAAGCACAGTGTTGAACGCCATCGTGGCAAACTCGACATTGCGAGCACGCTGGGTGTTGGCACGACCGTCTCTGTCCGCATTCCACTGGCAGGGCCTGTTTCGGCGACAGCCGCTTCACCTCCCGCCTCATCACTGTCATAAAGCTGTCACGCTACCGTCGCATTGGCCGCCAAGCCAACAGGGATAGGGTTCCAACAATGTCGATGATTCGTACCATTTCGCTTTCCGCCGCTACGCGCGGTGCTCTTACACTTGCTGGCTGCGGCTCGCAGGATGGCGGTACCCGGGATCAAGTCCGCGCCGTTGGCTCGTCGACCGTATATCCATTCGCGAAGGCAGTTGCCGAATCGCTGGCGAAGTCTGACGCCACGCTGAAATCACCGATTATCGAATCGACCGGTACCGGCGCTGGCATGAAGCTTTTCTGCGCAGGTGTCGGCGCGCAATCGCCCGATATCGAAAACGCATCTCGCCGTATGAAGAAGTCCGAGTTTGAGGATTGCCAAAAGAACGGCGTCAAGGAAATCGTCGAAATCCAGGTCGGCCTCGATGGTGTCGCCTTTGCCGAAGCTGAAAATGGTCCGGGAATCGCGCTTTCACCCGAAGACGTTTACAAGGCTTTGGCCAAGAACCCTTATGGCAAGCCACAGACGGCCAAAACATGGAAAGACGTCAATCCGGCGCTCCCTGCCCTTCCCATCCTTGTCTACGGCCCCCCATCAACATCGGGTACGCGCGACGCGCTCAAGGAACTGATCCTTGCCAAAGGCTGCGACGAAAACGCCGAGATGAAGGCGCTCAAGGAGAGCAACAAGGATTCGCACGAAAAGATCTGCACCGAAGTTCGTGATGACGGTGCCTATGTTGACGCAGGCGAAAATGACAACCTGATCGTCCAGAAAATCGAAGCAAATCCCAAGGCTATCGGCATCTTCGGATTTTCCTATCTTGAAGAAAATGCTGGTCGAATCAAAGGCCTGACGATGAAAGGCGTGACACCAACATACGCTACGATCTCGGATTTCAGCTATCCCGGCGCGCGCCCGCTCTACATTTATGTGAAAAAGGCCCATCTCAAAGCAATTCCGGGACTTCAATCATTTGTCACGGAATGGTCAAAGCTTTGGGGCAAGGATGGCACGCTTGCAAAGCTCGGAATGGTCATTGCACCTGATGATGTGCTTGCCGCCAGCGCCAAGACTGTTAACGACCTTCCGGTTCTTGACGGTTCGCAGTTGAAGTAAGGGAATTCCGGGGCTCATGTCGTCTGCCATCCTGTTATTACTAGCCTTCGGGCTAGGCCTTTTTGGTTGGCTGGCGGCGCGGTCACGCGCATGGGCCTTCCGGCGTTCCGCGCCGGGGGTCCGCCTTCATTCGCTGCCCAATTTCCATGGCTGGTACGTCGCTCTTTGGGTGGCTGTACCGGCTGTGCTGTTTGCCGGCCTGTGGAATGTGATCGGCCCGATGCTGATTACCGCACAAGTCCTGGCCGACCCCGCCGCGTCGCTGCTGCCAACCTTCGGTTTTGAACGCCAAACGCTTCTTGCCGAGGCGCGCGCGGTTGCTGAAGGTCGCGCCTTCGGCGTGTTCAACGAAGATGCTCAGGCGCTGGTTGAACCCTTCAGGAGCGCGATAAACTTCTACGATTCGATTGGTCTGGTTGTGACGCTGATCGTCGCCTTTGCAGGCGGTGCATTCGCGTTTACCCGGCTCAAGCCGGATTTCACCGCCCGCACCCGCGTTGAACGCGCAGTCATGGCTGCCCTGCTGATTGCATCGCTGGTCGCGGTGTTGACCACGATCGGCATCATCGCCAGCCTGGTTTTTGAAACCGTGCGCTTCTTCGGCATGGTCTCGCCAATCGACTTCCTGTTCGGCACCCATTGGTCGCCCGATCCGATGAGCGGCGGCGCGCCTGATGGCAAAGACTACGGCGCAATCCCTTTGTTCTGGGGAACGATCTACATCGGCGCGATCATCGCCATGATCGTTGCCATCCCGCTTGGTCTGATGAGCGCGATCTTCCTCACGCAATACGCCAGCAGCGGCGTGCGCAAGGTGATGAAGCCGCTGCTTGAGATTCTCGCAGGTGTTCCCACCGTTGTTTATGGCTATTTCGCTGCGCTCACCGTCGCGCCGATGGTGCGCGACGTGGCACAAGCCATTGGCATTTCCAGCGCATCTACCGAAAGCGCGGTTGCAGCTGGCCTCGTGATGGGCGTGATGATCATCCCGTTCGTATCGTCGATGGCCGATGATAGCATCGCCGCCGTGCCCCAAGCCATGCGCGATGGCAGCTTGGCGATGGGCGCAACTACAGCTGAAACCATTCGTAAAGTGCTTGTCCCTGCAGCCCTTCCCGGCATTGTCGCGGGCGTGATGCTGGCCATCAGCCGTGCGATTGGCGAGACGATGATCGTCGTCATGGCTGCGGGCGCCTCTGCCAACCTGACCGCTAACCCGTTTGAAAGCATGACCACGGTCACCTTCCAGATCGTGGCCATGTTAACCGGCGAAGGCAGCTTTGATCATCCCGCAACCCTGTCGGCATTCGCGCTGGGTATGGTCCTTTTCCTCGTCACATTGGCCTTGAACTTCATCGCCCTGCGCGTGGTCAAGCGCTACCGAGAAGCATATGAGTGAGGCCCCGTCGATGAGCGCCGCTCCCGAAACAGATCTTGCCGCTGTGCAGGCCCGCAGGATCGCCATGATGAACCGCGGCCTTGCGCGCCGCAAAGCAGCTGATCGCAACTTCCGTCTGCTCGGCTTTGTCGCCGTGGCCTTCTCGGGGTTGATGCTGCTGCTCTTGCTGATCAACATGACGTCTGCCGGTATCGGCGGTTTTCAGCGCAGCGAAGTCCGGTTCGACATACCCTTGGCAGGTGCCATGCAGATAGATGCCGAGCGACTGACCCAACCTGATCCGCTTGGTGGGCTCGAACTGGCCGGTCTGCCCAAAGTCGTCGAAAACGCTGCGATTTCGGCCTTCGGGCCTGATGCAGGCAACATGCTGGCTGATGGCGCATGGCGTGAAGTCGCCGAAACGTTGATTGCAGACCCGTCCAAGCTTGGCGGAACGATCAAGGTTTCCCTTCCCGCCAGCGATGCTTTGGCCTCGGCCCAGCGTGGTGAACGTGATCCTGTTATGCAGGAAGTCGCTCGCAAACTGGTAGCCGAAGGAAAGCTGGTCCGTTCCTTCGATAAAGGCTTCCTCAGCCGTTCTGACGCCACCAGCCCACAATCCGTGGGCATATGGGGGGCGCTGAAAGGGTCGATGCTGACGATGTTTGTAACGCTGATACTGGCGTTCCCTGTCGGCGTTTTGTCCGCACTCTATCTTGAAGAGTACGCGCCCAAGAATCGCTGGACCGAAATCATCGAAATATCGATCAACAATCTGGCGGCGGTTCCCTCGATCATCTTCGGCCTGCTCGGCCTTGCGGTATTCCTCGTGATTTTCCCGAACTTGCGCTCCGCCCCGCTGATCGGCGGGATGACGCTCGCTTTGATGACCATGCCGGTTATCGTGATCTCGGGCCGCAACGCCATCAAAGCCGTACCGCCATCGATCCGCGACGCGGCACTGGCAATCGGTGCAAGCAAAGTGCAGGTCGTGTTCAATCACGTCCTTCCGCTCGCCCTGCCCGGCATCCTTACCGGAACGATCATCGGCATGGCCCGCGCTCTTGGTGAAACCGCGCCGCTCTTGATGATTGGCATGCGCGCTTTTGTGGCCACTGCGCCGTCCGGCTTCACATCACCGTCCAGCGTGCTGCCGGTGCAAATCTTCCTATGGTCTGACGAGATCGACCGCGGCTTTGTCGAACGCACGAGCGCTGCGATTGTAGTCCTGCTTGTCTTCCTGCTCCTGATGAACGGCCTTGCGATCTACTTGCGCAACCGCTTCGAAAAACGGTGGTAAAATGAACACTGAAGCGACCCAGTCTGTGGTTCACACCGAGGTAAAGGCCGATGACTCGCCCTACTTCGACGCACCCTTGAAGATGAACGCGAAGAACGTATCGGTGTTCTATGGCGACAAGCGCGCAATCGACGATGTCTCCATCGAGATCCCGCAGCGTTACGTCACCGCTTTTATCGGCCCGTCGGGCTGCGGCAAATCGACATTCCTGCGCTCACTCAACCGCATGAACGACACCATCGCCAACGCCCGCGTTGAAGGTGAGATCATGCTCGACGGCGATGATATTTATCGTTCCGGGATGGACGTGGTGCAACTGCGCGCCCGCGTTGGCATGGTTTTCCAGAAGCCGAACCCGTTCCCCAAGTCGATCTACGAAAACATCGCTTACGGCCCTCGGATTCACGGCATCACCGGCTCGAAGGCGGAACTTGACGAAATCGTTGAGCAGTCCTTGCGCCGCGCAGGCCTTTGGGACGAAGTCAAAGACCGTCTGAACGATAGCGGCACCGCGCTCTCAGGCGGCCAGCAACAGCGGCTCTGCATCGCGCGCGCTATCGCGGTCGATCCCGAAGTGATCTTGATGGACGAACCTTGCTCGGCGCTTGATCCTATCGCCACGGCACGCATCGAAGAACTTATTGACGAACTGCGCGGGCGCTACGCCATCGTCATCGTCACCCACTCGATGCAGCAAGCCGCGCGCGTGTCGCAAAGAACGGCATTTTTCCACCTCGGAAAAGTCGTCGAATACGGAAAGACTTCCGATATCTTCACCAATCCGCGCGAAGAACGTACCAAGGATTACATCACTGGACGCTATGGTTGAGCGACTGGGACAAGGATTGAAACGTGGCTGAACATACCGTCAAGGCATTCGACGACGACATCACCCGGCTGCGCGGCCTTGTTGCCGAGATGGGCGGCCTGGCGGAGCTTTCCGTGTCCGAGGCCATGGATGCTCTCATCCGGGCCGATCATGAGATGGCCGCAGGTGTCATCGCGCGCGACAAGCGGATCGACCAGCTTGAGGCCGAGGTCGACAAGCTGGCGATCCGGGTGCTCGCGTTGCGTGCGCCGATGGCAGATGATCTGCGTGAAGTTGTCGCTGCGCTTAAAATCGCAGGCGTCATCGAACGCATCGGCGATTATGCCAAGAACATCGCCAAGCGCGTCGGCATTATCGAAGGCCGACGCCGGTTTGAGCCGCTGACGCTAATCCCGGCGATGAACGAGCTTGCCGCCGAGATGGTCCATGATGTGTTGACCGCATTTGCCGCACGCGACCCGGTTGCCGCGACTGAAATCGTTCAGCGCGACGCCAAAGTTGATGCCTTCTACGATTCGATCTTCCGCAACCTGATTTCGTTCATGGTTGAAGACCCCGCTACGATCAGCACGGCTGCACAGCTTCTGTTTGTTGCGCGCAACATTGAACGGATCGGCGATCACGCCACAAACATCGCGGAAATGGTCTATTACGCAGCTACCGGAGCGAAACTGCCCGAGCGTGAGGAAGTCATCCCGCCTGCTTGATGTCATGCGCTGACTTGCTCAAGATAACATGCGAGTGTTTTGTCATACTGGGGTAACATCTGTCGTGCTTCAGCAAACTGACTGTCATGGAGGTTTGCGTGCCTGCTCCGAAACTGCTTCTGGTTGAAGACGATACGGCCCTTGCCGAACTGGTTGAATACCGCTTCCGTGGTGAGGGTTACGACGTTCGTACCACGGACGATGGTGACGAAGCACTCCTGCTTGCTGCCGAAGATGCACCTGACCTTGTACTGCTCGATTGGATGATCGGCGGCACCAGCGGCATCGAAGTATGCCGCCGCTTGCGTCGCAACAAGGAAACCGCGCACGTCCCCATCATCATGCTCACCGCACGGTCCGATGAAGACGACCGTATTCGCGGGCTTGAAATCGGCGCGGACGATTATGTTACCAAGCCGTTTTCACCGCGTGAACTGATTGCCCGTGTGGGCGCGGTTCTGCGGCGTGTGCGTCCGGCACTGGCTGGTGAGACAATCACGGTTGGCGATCTGGCGCTGGACCCCACGGCACACCGCGTGATGCGCCGGGGCACGCCGATGAAAGTCGGCCCTACAGAGTTCCGCCTGCTGCGCCACTTCATGGAGCATCCGGGCCGGGTTTTTTCACGCGGGCAGTTGCTCGATGCGGTATGGGGCAGTGGCAGTGACATTGAACTGCGCACGGTCGATGTGCACATCCGCCGCTTGCGACAGGCGGTTGCAATTCCCGGCGTTCCGGATCCGGTGCGGACTGTCCGCTCTGCCGGATATGCGCTTGAAGGCGTTTAACGGTCCATCCGTTTAAGGGCAGTGTTGTAATCCAGCATGCCGGGGCCTTCGGTGCATGGCCCTGGCCGTGCCATCACGCAGTAATGCTCTTCAAACAGCGGCTTTTCCGGCGTCAGGCAGCCTTTAAAGCCATATTCCTTCGGCAGTTCCGCCATATGT
>JADYXV010000092.1 GCA_020853995.1 Novosphingobium sp. | reverse complement strand
GCCAGAGCTTCGGGGTTTGCCACGGTAGATGGCCTGTCGATGCTCATCGGACAGGCCGATCATGCCTTTCGCCGCTTTTTCGGTGCGACGCCGCCGCGCGGGGAAGCCGACGCTGAACTGCGCGCAAGGCTGCTGGTATGAACCGCCCGTTCGTCGCAGGCCTGACCGGGTCGATCGGCATGGGCAAATCTGCCGTAGCGCTGATGCTGCGCGAAATGGGCGTGCCGGTGTTTGATGCCGATGCCGCCGTGCACCATTTGCAAGGGCCGGGTGGTGCGCTGCTTCCTGCGATTGAAGCGGCCTTTCCCGGAACGACCGGTCCCGAAGGTGTGAAGCGTCAGGAACTGGGGGCCAAAGTTTTTGGCGATCCTGCCGCCCTGAAACGCCTTGAAGCCATCGTCCACCCGGCCGTTGCGCAAATGCGCGAGGCGTTCATGATTGAACACATTGGCGAAGGCGTAGTGGTGTTCGATAGTCCGCTGCTGTTCTAAAAAGGCCACGGCGCGTATCTTGATGCCATCTTTGTCGTTTCTGCACCTGCGCAGGTGCAGCGCCAACGCGTCTTGGCGCGGCCGGGCATGACGCCTGAAAAGTTTGCGCATATTCTGTCGTTGCAAGTGCCCGATGCCGAAAAGCGCGCCCGCGCCACCCACGTGATCGACACTGGCGTGACACTGGCAGAAACCCGCGCGCAAGTGGCGGCACTGGTCGCCGGCATCCGTGAAAAAAACCCGCACCGTTAACTGCAACGCCCCTTGCCAGTCCCCTTATGCAGGTCCACATATCCAATAATGCGTGAGATCGTTTTCGATACAGAAACGACCGGCCTCGATCCAAGATCGGGGGATAGACTGGTGGAAATCGGCTGCATCGAAATGATCAACCGGGTGCCCTCCGGCGCGGTATATCACTGCTATTTCAATCCTGAACGTGACATGCCTGCCGAGGCTGAGGCCGTGCACGGCCTGTCCATCGCGTTCCTTTCGGATAAGCCCAGGTTTGCGGAAAAAGCGGGTGAATTCCTCGAATTCATTCAGGATTCGCCGCTGGTTGCGCACAATGCCGGGTTCGACTTCGGTTTCATGAACACCGAGCTTGAGCTGTGCGGGCTTGAACCTGTGAGCCGTGACCGGATGATTGATACAGTGGCGATTGCCCGCCGCAAACACCCCGGCGCCAAACTCAGCCTTGATGCCTTGTGCTCGCGCTATGGAATCGACCGTAGCCACCGCACCAAGCACGGGGCCCTATTAGATGCGGAACTGCTCGCGCAGCTTTATGTCGAGTTGCAGGGCGGACGACAGATCGGTCTCGAACTTGCAGCAGAAGCAAGAATGATGACCGAACAGTCGGTGATCGGCATATCATCGTCGGTCAGCCGCACATTCCGTTCCCCGCGCCCGCATACCGCGAGCGAGGAGGAGCTTGCCCGCCATGCCGATTTCATGGCGGGTTTTAGCGAGCCGATCTGGTCACGCTGATGGTGTGAGAAGGATCGCTTGCCCGAGTGCACAGGAGAAGTGAAATATGGATATTCGCGTTTCGGGACACCAAGTCGACACCGGCGCTGCCTTGCAGACCCATGCCGAGGAACGTCTTTCCACCATCGTCGACAAGTACTTCTCCCGAGCGCTTTCCTCACATGTAACGATGGGGAAAGCCCCGCATGGCGGTTTCCGCTGCGATATCGTCACGCATGTGACCAACGGGCTGATCCTGAAAGGCGGCGCAAGTGCGCAGGACGCACACGCCGCGTTCGATCAATCTGCCGACAAGATCGAAAAGCAACTGCGCCGCTACAAGCGTCGCCTGACCGCGCGCCACGAAAACGCCGATCATGCGCGCAAGACCGATGAATCAAACCTTGTTGTCCAGGACGCGACTTACACCGTGTTTGCCCATGACGAGGCGAGCGAGGACGAAGCTGCCGATGCGCCGCTGGTGATCGCAGAGACGCGCGTCGATGTGCCGACAGCCACGGTCGCCGATGCCGTGATGATGCTCGATTTGCGCAACACCAACGCTTTGATGTTCAAAAATCTGGGTACGGGCGTGCACAACATGGTCTATCGTCGTGGTGACGGGTCTATCGGTTGGGTTGAACCGAAGTAACCACTGGTAAGCATAAACAGCTTGAAAAAGAGGAGGGGACGGCTGCGTTCTCTCCTCTTTTCCGTTGCGGCGGGTAAACGCGCTTTGCTCTTGCGTTCATGGACATTCGGGCGCATTGCGCGGCCCAATTCACCGTGCCTTAGCACTTTTGTGATCTAACCTATCCGCAATATGACGGCTTTATTTACTCTCGATCAACAGGCCGTCCGGATGGTTCGTGCCGATACCAAGCAGCAGATCCTTGCCGATCTGGCGCGCTGCTTTGCCGACGTTTACCTGCTTGATGGCGAAGTTGTTGCCGACGGCATTGATGAGCGGGAAAAGCTTGGCAGTACGGGTTTCGGACGCGGTGTCGCGATTCCGCATGCCCGTATCGACGGATTGGAGCGCCCGGTTGCAGCCTTCTTCAAGCTGGAAAATCCGGTAGAATTCGCATCAGCTGACGGCATGCCTGTCGATTGCGTCTTTGGCCTGCTCTCGCCGTCACAGGCCGGTGCCACGCACTTGCAGGCGCTTGCCGCGATTTCGCGGATGATGCGCGATGAACGCATGCACGAACGGCTTGTCGCTGCGCCCAATGCCGAGGCGCTTTACGGCTTGCTGGTCAATGTCCTCGACCGTGACGCCGCCTGATCCGGACCAGAAGGCCGATGACAGCGCGACGCTGCACTGGCGCGCGCTTGAGGGCCTTTATGGGTCAGCTCCGGTCAACACCTTGTTTGAATCGCGGCTCGATATCGTGTCCGAAGGCATTTCGCGCATTCATTTCAACGTGACGAGGGCGTGTTTTCACGCCGCCGGTGCGGCCCACGGCACGATCTATTTCAAAATGCTGGATGATGCGGCGTTCTATGCAGCCAATACCATGGTCACCGACCGGTTCTTGCTGACCACATCATTCAACCTGTTGTTCACCCAGCCGATTGGCGAGGGACCGTTGATTGCCGAAGGCCGCTGGATTTCCGGCCGCCGCCGCGTTCTGGTGGCAGAAGCGCGGCTGATCGATGCGCAAGGTGAAGAAGTGGGCCGGGGCACCGGCACGTTCCAACGTTCGCGCATCCCGTTGTCCAGCCTTGAAGGTTACAACGCCGGTCTGCGCGCTGCGCTGGTTTGATGGAAAACCGGCTTCCCGCCCATATTGAAGTATCGGGCTTGCTCCGCACCGCGCAGGCCAATGGCGATTTCGGCATGGTCCTGCACAAGGGTGAACGGGACAGCGGTACAATCCTGATTGTTATGCTGGATAATCAGGGGCTTGGCACACTTTTTGAACGGATGCCTCAGATTGATGGCAGCCGGAAATGGACCCAAGTAAAGATCCAAACATCTGATAATAAACAAGAATTTGAAGACTATCTGAACCGTCGGAAGGATCAGGACCCCGACGTGTGGATAGTTGAACTGACCATCGCAAAAGCGGAACAGTTCATCCGGGACAACCTGTCACCAAGGTGAACAAGGGTTGACAGTTTTGCATTGCACAATAAAGGCCACTTCACCGATTTTGCGCAGGCGATGACGGACGGCGAGAACGCTGACCGCATTGGCACGCAGACGGGGGGCAACCGACATGGCCCTTCGGCATTCTGCCCCCGCACGTGGCCATCCGGCTTTGTGCGGCAGGGCTTTTTGTCGCGCCATGGATGGAAGCTCACCGCACTTTGACGACGATGGATGAGCAAGAAATTCCGGTACGCTGCTACGCTGAGCATGGCTGCGACTTTTATCACAACGCTTCTCAGCACAAGTGGATCCCATGCCAGCGCGCAAGGATTCAACGCTCCGGCCGCTATAGCGACCACGTTTATCTCCCAGCCGGTTATCCAGACCATTGCCCAAGAGCAGGTTGATACCGCCGAGCCGCAAGATGCGATCACCGCTTCTTCGCTGGCTGATCTGGTAGAAAACACCCCAGCACCCGCTGCCCTTTCCAACGAACTGGAATGTCTGGCTGGGGCCATCTTTTTCGAAGCCAAAGGTGAATCACTGGCTGGCCAGCTTGCAGTTGGCCGCGTGATCGTTGCGCGTTCGCAATCAGGCCGCTTCCCGGCATCGTATTGCGGCGTTGTATACCAGCCTTCGCAATTCTCGTTCATTCGCGGTCGCTCGATGCCCGCGATCAATCGTTCCGGTCATCAGTGGCAGAACGCGGTTCGCGTTGCCGTGATTGCAGATCAGGGCACATGGAAAAGCCCGGTCGAAGGTGCAATGTTCTTTCACGCCGCGCATGTCTCACCACGTTGGGGCAAGGCGCGCATGGCAAAGATTGACGGTCACATTTTCTACCGTTGATTTCAGCGTTTTTCGCGACATGAAAAAAGGCCGGTTCCCTTGGTGGGGGCCGGCCTTTTTTATCTCTGCGCTCGTTGCTTCCTTTGCGCCTCTACGCGAAACAAAAAGGCCCACCCCCGACCCCTCCCGCAGGCGGGAGGGGAGCTTTTCGTCAATGGCGGAAGTGGCGCATGCCGGTGAAGACCATAGCGAGGCCCGCTTCGTCCGCGGCTTTGATGACTTCATCATCGCGCATCGAACCGCCGGGCTGGATGACGCAGGTCGCGCCTGCTTCAACGGCGGCCATCAACCCGTCGGCAAACGGGAAGAAGGCATCCGAGGCCACGGCCGAACCGTGCGTACGCGCTTCGGTAAAGCCATGCGTTTCAGCTGCTTCGAGTGCTTTGGCCGCAGCAATGCGCGATGAATCGCGACGGTTCATCTGGCCGGCGCCAATGCCTGCGGTCACGCCGTCTTTGGCATAGACGATAGCGTTTGATTTGACATGCTTGGCCACGGTCCAGGCAAACAATGCGTCCTCAAGTTCCTGTTCGGTCGGTGCGCGCTTGGTGACGACCTTGAGGTCAGCTTTGGCAACTTTGCCGGAATCGCGGTCCTGCACCAGCAGGCCACCGGCGATGGGCACGGTGACCAGGCCCTTGCGGTCAGGATCGGGCAGGCTGTCGACCAGCAACAGGCGCAGGTTCTTCTTGCGCTCAAACGCGGCCTTGGCGGAATGATCAGCGCCCGGAGCGACGACGACTTCGGTGAAGATTTCGCAAATGGCGTTGGCGGTGGGGCCGTCGAGCGGCACGTTGGTCGCAACGATGCCGCCGAATGCCGAAACCGAATCGCATTCCAGCGCGGCTTTCCAAGCGTCGAGCAGCGTATCGGCAGTCGCCACACCGCAGGGGTTGGCATGCTTTACGATCACCACGGTCGGCTTTGCGCCGCCGAATTCGGCAATCAGTTCCAATGCCGCATTGGCGTCATTGTAATTGTTGTAGGACAGTTCCTTGCCCTGGATTTGCGTGGCTTGGGGAAGGCCGGTGACCGCAGGATTGCGCGGCACATAAAGCGCTGCGTCCTGATGCGGATTTTCGCCATAGCGCAGCGTGGTGACGCGGGTGTGTGCCGCAGCCAGCACCGGCGGAAAATGCTCTTGCTGGTCAACGGTTGCAAACCACTGCGAGATTGCCGCATCATAAGCGGCGGTTGCGGCATAGGCCTTGGCCGCCATCTTGCGGCGGAACGCGAGCGTGCTGGCACCGCCGGTTTCATCAAGTTCGGCCAGAAATGCGGAATAGTCGGCAGCGTCGGTCAGGATCGTGACGAAGCCGTGATTTTTTGCGGCAGAGCGCACCATCGATGGCCCGCCGATGTCAATGTTCTCGATTACTTCATCGCGTTCCGCGCCTTTGGCAACGGTCGCCTAGAAGGGGTAAAGATTGACCACGACCAGATCGATAGCGCCAATCGCATGTTCGGCCATGGCGGCGGCATGTTCAGGATTGTCGCGCACGGCCAGCAGCCCGCCGTGAATCGTCGGGTGCAGGGTCTTGACGCGACCATCCATCATTTCAGGGAAACCGGTGTGTTCGGACACATCCTTTACCGTGAGGCCTGCATCGCGCAGCGCCTTGGCGGTGCCGCCGGTTGACAGCAGTTCGACGCCGCGCGCCGCCAAAGCCTTGCCCAGATCGACAAGGCCGGACTTGTCGGACACTGAAAGCAGCGCCCGTTTGATGGTAACCGTCGTCACGTGAAAATTCCTATCTCATCTTCTTGAGCAGCCAGGAGAAACTCTCACCGCTGCGGGGAATTTTGGCAGAGATCACCAATTGGCGTGTGCCGATAGGGCGTCCCTGACCGTCTGCCCAGAGGCTTTCCTCAATCGTGATCGCATCGCGGCCAGACCGGAATTGCCACAGGCTGCCATCCATCAGGGCAAGCGTAATGCCTTTCCCGTCGGAACTTGCGGCCAGCTCGATATGGGGGCCAAGATGAAAGCGCAAGACGACACCGATGGTGCCGCGTTTGCCCTTGCGTCCGGCAGGAACCAGCAGATCTTCGCCGCGCAATTCGCTGCCATCATCGCGCAGGATCAGGATGCGGCGATGGACCAGGCCAAAGCGCCCGACATAGCCGTTGTGGCTAGCCTCGATCCGTGTTGCGCCGCCGCCCAGACTGTTGGGTCCGGCGCCGTCTGCCGACAAAGTGCGCCGGTCAACCTCAACCTCGGATACGCCTGATCCCAATCGGCCATTGATCAGCACGGCGGTGGAATTGAAATCATCAATGGTCAGCGTGGAATGCGCGCCGGTTCCGCGCAAACCTTGTTCCAACCTCAGCGGAATCAATCCCCCGGCAAAGGCCGCACCGCCGCAATTGACGAAAATCCGGTCATGGCCGTGGCTGAATTCAAACGCGAGCGTTGATGCGCAGCCATCGCGGGCGTGGCGCGCAACTGGCGGCGGTCCTGCATCAAATTGCAGCACGGCTTTGCCTGCAGTTGCCCGCTGATAGCCCCATTGACGCGCATCGCGCAGAGGCCGCGCGCGAACGCCGGTGATCTTGATCAATGCTTCGATGCGTTCAGCCTCGACAGCGCCTGCGCCTTGCCAATTGCCAAGGCCACCATCGCCATGCAGCAGCGCCAGCAGTGGCGGCACCAACAGGTTCAGCATCGTGCCGATTTGCGGCAGCGGTTCTGTGCGCACCGCTTCATAGCAAGCGCGCAAGCTGACGAGCAGTTCGATCGCCTCGATCTGGCACAGCGGGCTGCGCGAAAGGACGCCGCCATCATCGCTGACCAGTTCGCCCAGCGCGCGCACCAGTCCGGCTTCGGCAAACAGGCGCCGTGCCTTGCCATCTGCCACGATCAAGCCGGCAGCGACCAGCGCGCACCAACCTGCTACTTCCGAAAGCTGGTCTTCGGCCTTGCCGACATGGCGATCAAGCCAGCGCGCGGTTTCATCGATGGTGTGCAGCACGCGATTGCGCAAGCCGCGGTCCTGGCCCGACAAGACCAGCGGCGCATGGACGATCCAGTTGAGCAGCCGGTGGCCGACATTTCCGATGTCCCATGCAGGCGTCGGATCAGGCTTTGGATTGGCGGTAAGCCAGACCGAGACAATCCGTTCGGCCACTTGCGTGCATTGCGAACGCTGCCCGCCAGATTCCAGATCCCGTAGCCAGCGGAAGCCATGCACCATCCGTTCGAACGGTGGCGGCAGGCGTGGCCCCGAAAATGCCGTATCGACAATTGGCGATTTGAAGCCGTGGACGAGAAAATGCCCCGCCCGCAATGCCTTGCCCGCCGCCGCATCGCCGGGGAGGGGATTGGTAACCGTCGCGGTCAATTGGGTTTTGGCGCGCTTGCGGAAGGGGTGAATTGCGCTGGCGGGCAGACCCAGACCATAGGCAAAGCGGATCAACCGGTCACCGGCACCCAGCGAAGGTGGCGCAAAATCGGCAAGCGCCAAGGCACGGCCCGGTTCCACCGAAGCCGCATCGGCCGATGGCAAGGAACCCTCGTCCATACGGAGATAGCGGTCCTGCGAACTGGCCAGCGGTTCCTCCTTTGTCGGGTCAAGCGGCAATGCAGGCGGTGACCGCATGGACGCCGCGGTCGCCGCCGGGCGGCTTCCAATGGTGGAGAAGCCGCCGTCTTTCATATCAACCCAAAGCCTTCAATGCAGCAATGTTGGCGGCGTATTGGCTTGGCCCGCCCCGGAAAGTGGCGGTCCCAGCCACCAGCACATCGGCGCCTGCATCAACGCAAGACCGGATCGTCTTCAGATCCACCCCGCCATCCACTTCGAGATGGATATCGCGGCCCGATTTGTCGATCATCTTGCGGATCGCCTCAATCTTGCGCAGCTGGCTGGAGATGAAGCTTTGGCCGCCAAAGCCGGGGTTCACGCTCATCACCAGAATCAGGTCTACATCATCGATCAGGTAATCGAGCATTTTGGCAGGCGTGCCGGGATTCAAGGAAACGCCGGCCTTTTTGCCCAGGCCCTTGATGGCTTGCACCGTGCGGTGAATGTGCGGCCCGGCTTCGGGATGAACCGTGATGATATCGGCCCCGGCATCGGCAAAGGCCTGCAAGTAGCCATCAACCGGCGAGATCATCAGATGAACGTCAAACGGCTTGGTTGTGTGCGGGCGCAATGCCTTTACCACCATCGGACCGATTGTAATATTGGGGACGAAATGGCCGTCCATAACGTCAAAGTGAATCCAGTCAGCACCCGCTTCGTCAATCGCGCGTACTTCTTCTCCCAGGCGGGCGAAGTCGGCGGACAAAATCGAAGGCGAAATAAGCGGTGTCATCTGTCGTCTTCCTGCGGCGGTAGCACAGGACATTTGCAAAGGCTCTGGCATCAGCCTTCCTGCCTGCAAATGGCTACCCCACATTCCAGCGGTTACCGCTCGCGAATCAGGGGGGCAAGCATTATGCGCGGGCTTATCCACACGGAATGTCCCGCTTTGGACGCGATTCGTTTGGGCACAGACCGTGCTTTCGTCGATGAACGGTTCGTCGCACATAAGTTCAGCGACCATTCACGGCACGAATCTTACTTAACGTTGCTGAAATCTGCCGGTATGTGGCTGGCAGGGGATATTACCGGCAAGGCGCAACTTGTGTGACCGCCCCACAAACGGGCGGTTCAAGGTTGCAATTTGGCGGAAAGACACATCGAATTTGGGGCTTTTGACATGATTCAGCCGAGACGTTTGTTCGCCACGGCCTTGGCTATTGCTGCTGCCGCCACCACGTTGACGGGTGCCAGCACGGCGTTTGCTGCCAAAGCGCCAGCGCGCGCAGATGGGCCGAATTGTGCAGGGCCGGTCAGCGATACGTGGGTCAATGTAACGATCGATCGCGTCCGCAATGGCAATGGCCTGATGGCAGTGACGCTTTACGCTGATGAGTCGCGCAAGTTTCTGGTGAAGAAGGGTTCGATGTACGTAGGCCGCGTGCCTGCAACCGCGCCCGAAACCAAAATGTGCCTGTTTGTGCCCAAGCCCGGCGTCTATGTGCTGGCGGTCTATCACGACGAAGATTCCAGCACGACGATCAAACGCAGCGGTGTACTGGGCCTGCCCGAGGAAGGCTTCGGCTTTTCCAACAACCCGCCCACGATTGCGAGCATTCCCTCGTTCCGTTCGGTGCGGTTGAACATTGCCAAGACGGGCCTGGCGACACGGATTCACCTGAAATATCCGTGATTTAGGGCCAGATGCGGCGGGAAGATAGTGAATTCCCCGCCGTTGCGCCGGACAGGCCAAGGCTGGTCCATGTAAGAGAATTTATAGAAACTTGACCCACTATGCATAGCAGGCGCGTATCGTGCAACCCTATCGCTTGCCAAGGTAGAATGCCTTTTTTCGACAGGATCGGAGGCAGCGCAATCCGCGCAATCCATTACTAGGTGTTTGGTCCCGGCATTTGATGGTGCGGGTTTAGGCTGAAGCGTTCAGGCTCGTTTGTCCAGCATTTGCAGATGTATTCGTAGGGCGTGAGGCCGCGTAGGGTCTTCAGACGGCGGGCGTAATTGTATGCGTTGATGAAGTCGTGGAGGTGTGCGGTGAGTTGGGCGTGGCTGTCGTAATGATAGCGTTTGACCGTGGCTTCCTTGATTGTCCGGTTCATCCGCTCGACCTGGCCGTTGGTCCAGGGATGCTTGATCTTGGTCAGCCGATGCTC